>CAINDZ010000547.1 GCA_903847545.1 uncultured bacterium
AGCGCCGGCACGCCGGCCTGCCGCGCCGCGGCATAGGCGACCGAGGCCGGCGAGGTGAGGCTGTCCACGAAGCGCAGGCCGCGGCGGGACAGGCCCTCCATCAGCGCAGCCATCAGGGCCGAGTCGGCCGTCGCGGCGCTGCCCATGTGGTTGTTCACACCCCGGGCGCCCGGCACCGAGGCCAGGGCGAGCGCCAGGCGCCGCTCCACCTCTGCGGGTTCCAGGCCCGGGACCAGCACCGGCTCGCCGGGATGGCTCTGCACCACGTCCAGGGGCTGCATGGGAAGGTGCAGGAAGATCTCGCGCCGGGCCGTCGCCGGGACCGGCGTGGCTGCCTGGTCTTCCCCCGCGCGCGCCACGGCCGCGTCCGCCGGCAGGTCGAGGGCGGTGGCGCGTCGCGCCATCTCGGCCGAGTGCGGCAGGCACGGCAGCACCGCCAGCGTCAGCGGCTGGGGCAGGGCCAGGATCACGGCCTGCGGCCCGTTCAGCGCCTGTCCCCAGTCGTCGACGATGATGGCCACCAGGGGACCGGCGGCGGGCGCCGGCGTCGCCGATCGTGAGGTCGCGGCATCGGCGGGCGCGGCCACCGCCGGCGGACGAGGGTCGGCCGCGGGGGCCGGGGCTTTGGCGTCGCGGCACCCGGTCAATACGGCCACGGCCACCAGGGCCGGCCACAGGGCCGGGCAGGCCTCGCGCACGCCCCGTGGGCGCGACAACTGGCGATGGCGGCAAGCGGGTGTCACGGCGCACTCCGGGCGGGATGGTCTCGCAAACAGGTCGGGGCATTCCAAGCCACTCCAAGCCACTGTAAGCCACAGGGCCCGGCGTGGCCAGCGCGGCCGGAAAGACCGCGGCCCGGCAGTGGGAACCGCCGGGCCGCGAGTACACCGCGTGACGCGCCGCCGGGTCCAGGCCCGGCGCCCCGCTTACTGGTCCTCGGTCAAGTCGACCTGGCCGACCATGCGGAAGTAGGGCTTCGGCGTGCCGTTGACGATCGAGTCACGCGACGTCACGTAGAACTTGATGTTGCCCGTCACCTTCAGCGTCGAGTTCTCCTGTCCACGGTCGAACAGGAACTGCACCGAATAGAGGGCGTAGCGCGCGTTCGGGATCGTGTCGTTGGCCGGCGACGTCGCCCAGACACCCACGCGCTGGAAGGTCTGGAACTGGATCGTCTGCACGCCCGCGATCAGGTTGCCCAGAGGATCCGTCACGTCCTGCTTGGAGAACATGCGGTCGTGGATGCGCAGCTCCTCCTCGAGGTCGAGGGTCTCGCCCACATCCGGGAAATCCGTCTGGGTGCTCTGCTGCAGGACCGTGATGTAGTTGGGGTCCAGCATCTTGCGAAATTCCTGGTAGTCCATCGTTTCGTAGATGTACTGGAAGTTCGCCATGAGCTTGTCTTCGGAGTCGGGGAACTGGATCGTCGGCGCCGGATTGCAGTCCGTGCACGGGGGCACATCCGTGGGCGAGAAGATGCAGCCGCCCGCGGCCGCCAGCATCAGGAGCAGAGCCGCAAGTGCCAACTTATTGAACTTCAACATTTTGTCCTCCGCGTGGCCAGGGCTCCCCGGGGTGACAGGGATGCGATGGAGAAGGAAGCCTGCTTACACCTTCGGGGTCCATCCCCCGATTTTAACATATGAACAGATTATTTGCTAGCAAAACTTCCCCGCAACACCCCCATGGTTGACAACAGCTGGCCAGAGTCGGGATCGCTCTCTCCCTGCCGGTCGTGCCATTCGCTAATATACCAAAAGTTGGCCTCGAGCGTAAACTTGATATCGGCCAATCCGCGGTAACGGACTTTCGAGGCGTCGACGGTGCTGGTGACGGTCAGGTCGTAGATCACGTCTTCCCACAGCGACTCGCTGCCCGACGACGGCGGCACCACGAACGCCGGGTTCCGCATCTGGGCGACGATGGTGACCTTGGCGTTGTAGAGGGCGTTGATGAACGCCAGTTCCTTGTCGCGGTTCCAGCCGGTGAACACGCCGGGGAACTGGTTCTCGGCCACCGGGTCCGGCTCGTACATGAACGAGAGCGAGCTGATGGCGGCTTCCCAGCCCGGGGCGTGGGTCGCCTCGGCCGAGGTCTCGAGGTTGTCCCAGGTGTTCACCGGCGCGATCTGCTCGAGATAGCGCACGATGGTGCCGGTCTCGGGCGGCTCGGCCTCGCGCGGCGCGAACAGGCAGCCGGACGCCGCCAGGCACGCCAGGAGCGGCACCGCGATGAGCATCCGCCGGCGCCCCCGCTTCAGAACAGCCACTTGAGCCATACGTCAGCCTCCCAGAAATCCGCGCTGCTGGCGGTCACGCTCGGGCCGTAGGCGTTGATCTTCTTCACCATCGCCGAGACCTCGATGTCCTTCTTCACGCCCCAGGTCTTGTCGACCCGCGTGCCCACGACGATCTCGCCCGAGTCGGTGCGGGTGACCGAGTCGGTGCGCCCGATCGAGGTCTTGTCGTCGCGCGTGCGGTACGTGCCGCACTCGAACGTGACGCCGGGCGTGACGGTGTAGACCATGTCCAGCCGGATCTTCGAGATGTCCTGCTCGAGGTCGCGGTGGTAGAACGACGAGCCGGCGGCGTCCTCAACGGACTTCGTGGCGTTGAAGCGCCGGTTGGAGTCGTGGCGAACGGTGAAACGCAGGCGCTGGTTCGGCACCAGGACGATCTTCGTCACCAGGTCGCCGCGCTTGTTGTAGTCGTCCTTCCTCGTGACGGTGGGCAGGTACGAGTACAGGTAGTCGGTGTACTGGATGTACAGGCGATAGTTCTGGTCGAGCGTGATCCACGGCGCCAGGTTCCACGAGAACCCGGGCACCAGCTCGTACGAGTCCTTCTGGTTGTTGTTCGACGACGCGCTGCCGCGGATCGAGATGTCGCGCGTCTGCCGGAAGCTGAACACCATGTTGGTGCGGAACCGGTCGGCCCACGCGCGCTCGACCTTGGCCGCGAAGTCGGCCTGCAGGCGATCCTTGTCGTTCTCGTTGAAGCGGTTCTCGGCGACGTCCTGCGTGAGTTCCTCGTGGTACTGCAGGTTCATCTTCGTCGCCTTGAACAGCGTGCGGTACCAGTTGAACTGGAACTCGCGACGGCGCACGAACTGGCGGCCGCGGCTGGCCGTGGCGGCCTTGATGCGCTGGTCGTCCCAGCTCTCGCCGACCTTGCCGAACGCGACCAGCGAGTCGCGGCCCGAGGCGTAGGTGAGCGTCATGTCGGCGCTGTCCTGGGCCCGCTGCTTGAGGCCGGCGACGCCGGTCGCCACCGCCTGGTCGTCGGTGGTGTGGCTGGCCGCCAGCGTCCCGCCGAAATCGCCGATCCTGAAGGCGTGCCTGAGGTCCAGGCTCAGGGCATCACGGGTCTCGAGCTCGGTGACGACCTTGTCGGCATCGTCGAGGCCGACGGTGTCGACCAGGCCGTTCGCGTTGCGGCGGAACTCGAGGTACTTCTTCTCGAAGCTGCTGCGCGTCATCGCGATGGAGCCCGTGCCGATGCCGCGGTTGAAGTAGACGCCCACGCCGACGCTGTCCCCGTGCGCGGACGAGGGGCTGCTCAGGTCGGCCAGCAACCGCGTGCCGCCGGTCGCGGTGCCGGAGAGCCGCCCGGCCACGATGACGCCCGGCGACATGGCCCAGCCGCTCTGCACGCCGCCCTGCACCGTGCCCTCGCGGAATTCGCTGCGCTGGTTCTGGTTCAGGCCCGCCTGGTCGTTGTAGTTCGCGCCCAGCCGCACCGAGTTCATCAGGCCGAGGGCCTGGAACTTCTGCTGCGACGACGTCAGGTTGACCAGCTTGTTGTCCACCTTGAACAGGTTCGCGTAGCCCGCGGTGTTCGTGGTGCGGTCCTCGCTCCAGTTCCAGCTGCCGTCGATCGTCGTCACCAGGGGGATCTGCTTGCCGAAGTTGTAGGTCAGGCCGCCCTTGCGGCTGTCGACGGTCTTCTGCTGCTTGCGGTAGCGGTCCCAGCTCCACTCCAGCGTGCCGACGGCCTGCGCCGACGAGCGGAACAGCGCCGTCGTCGTCGACTGGCCGAACCAGGTGTACTTCTGGACGTTGGCCCTGATGCCCGCCTTGGGTTCCTGGGTCAGGCCCAGGAAGAACCGGCCGTCGTCGGGAAAGGCGCCGGCCGCGACCTGCGAGCGGGCCTGCTGCAGGGCCGACAGGCCGGATGTCGAGTCGGCCGGGGCGCCTTCCTCGTCGTCCTGCGCCGGCGCCGCGCCGGCGAAGGCCGCCAGGAGCAGGACCAGCAGCGCCGGCCAGCCGAGCCGGCGGGCGCAGCCGACTGTCCGGCAGCGTAGGTTGCCTCGCGACTGTGCGGCAACGAGCATCAAACCACGTCCTTCCGCCGCAGCAGTGCGGCCAGAGCCCGGTAGCCGTCGGGCGTGACCTGTTCCGGACGCGCCTCGGGATCGAGCCCGGCCTCGCGCGCCAGCGCCTCGGCCGCGGCCGCCTCGAGACCGAACTGTGTCCGCAGCTGGGAAGCCAGCTTCTTGCGCCGCTGACCGAAGACCTTCTTGACGACCTCGCGGAAATGGTCGAACTCGGCGTCGGTCATGTCCCCCGCAGGGGTCAGGCTGACCACCGCCGACTGCACCTGCGGCCGCGGCCAGAACACGCTGGCCGGCACCGTCCGCACCATCCGGATGTCGAACACCGAGCCCAGCACGATCGACAGCACGCCGTAGTCGCGGCCGCCGGGCGCGGCCGTGAGCCGCTCGGCGACCTCCTTCTGGATCATGAACACGGCGCCGGCGATCCGCGACCGCAGGTCGGCCGCCGCGAACAGCACCACGCTCGTCAGCACGTACGGGAGGTTGCCCGCGATCACCGGGCGATCACCCGCCGCGGCCAGCGCCGCCTCCCAGTCCAGCTTCACGAGGTCGCCCGGGATGACCCGGAACCCCGGCCGTTCACCGAACTCCGCCTCCAGCAACGCGCACAGGTCGCGGTCGACCTCGACACAGGCGACGCTGCGCGCCCCCGCCAGCAGGTGCACCGTCAGGGCCCCGCCCCCGGCCCCCAGCTCGAGGACCTCGTCGCCCAGCGCCAGGGCGTCGCCGGCGATGGCGCGGGCCAGGTTCCCGTCGAGCAGGAAGTTCTGGCCGCGCCGCTTGACCGGGCGGATGCCGTAGTGCCTGAGCACGTCCTGCTGGCTGCGACTCACGGCGTGACGGCCTTCCCGGGCTGGAACAGCGCGGCGAACGTCGCATCGGTGCGCCGCTCGACCTCGCCGGGTTCCATTTGCAAGATCCCGGCCACGGTGTCAAGCACCAGCCGCACATGGGCCGGCTCGTTGCGCTGTCCTCGGTGCGGCACCGGCGGCAGCCACGGGGCGTCGGTCTCCAGGACCAGCGCATCGCAGCCGGCCCGGGCCACCATGGCCGGCAGGGTCGACTGACGATAGGTGACGACGCCCCCGATGCCCAGCTTGAAACCGCGCTCGAGTGCCCAGTCCACGGCCCGGGCATCGCCGCTGAAGGCATGCAGGACCCCCCGCCGCGGGGGCAGGCCGACCTCGTCGACGAAATCCAGCATCGGGTCCCAGGCGTCACGCACGTGGAAGACGACCGGCAGGTCCCGCCGGGCCGCCAGCTCGAGCTGGGCCGCCAGCGCCGCGCGCTGGGCCGGCCGGGGGGACAGGTCGCGGAAGAAGTCCAGCCCGACCTCGCCGATGGCCAGCACCCGCGGGTGCCGGCTCATCTCCTCGAGCCGGGCCAGCCGCGCGCCGCCCTCGGGCGTCAGGCGCCCCTGGTCGTCGGCCAGGAGCAGGGCGTCGTGCGGGTGCACGCCGACGGTGGCCCACACGTCGGGGAAGCGTTCGGCCAGGTCGATCGAGGCCTGGCTGGTGTCGAGGTCGTAGCCGACGTTGAGGAAGCCCGTCACGCCTGCCGCGCGGGCGCGTTCGACGACCGCCCCGGCCTCGCCGCCGAACTCGTGCCGGTTCAAGTGGACGTGGCTGTCGATCACGCGGGTCCCCGGCGGCAGCCGCCGCCGCCACAGCCCCCGCGCGGGGCCGTCCCCTGCGGGTCGTCCCAGCGCAGGCGGTCGGCGCCCCATTCGACCAGGCTGCCCGGCTCGCGGCCGTCGACCGTGACGACCTCGCGCAGGAGGTCGACCTGCCTCACCGTCGCCGGCCCGTCGGGGGTGGTCACGACCGTCCCCGTGCGCGGCAACCGGCGCCGGGCGTCGCGATAGTGGTCGTCCTCGAACGCCAGGCAACAGCGCAGGCGCCCGCACGGCCCCGACAGCTTGGCCGGGTTCAGGGGCAGCTGCTGCGTCTTGGCCATCTTCAGCGTGACCGGCGCGAACTCGTGCAGGAACCCCGAGCAGCAGTACTCGCGGCCGCAGACCGCCAGGCCGCCCTGCAGGCGCGTCTCGTCGCGCACGCCGATCTGCCGCAGCTCGATGCGCGTGCGGAACAGCGCCGCCAGGTCGCGCACGAGCTCGCGGAAGTCGACACGCCCCTCGGCGGTGAAGAAGAAGGTGATCTTGCGCCCGTCGTGCTGGCGCTCGACGGTGACCAGGTTCATGTCCAGCCCGCGGCGGCGGATGCGCTCGTTGCAGGCGTCCCACATCGGGCCTTCCTCGTCGCGGGTGGCGCGCATGCGCTCGAGGTCCGCCTCGCTCGCCAGCTGCAGGACGCCCTGATGGTCGGCGACCTGCCACCACTCGGCCCGGCCCGGCCCGACGTAGGTGACCTTGCCCAGGTCGCGACCGCGGTCGGCCTCGACCAGGCAGTGGTCGCCCACCTTGACCGGCACCGCGCGCCGGTTGTGGTAGTAGCCCTTGCGTCGGCCCTTGAACTGCAGCAGCACCAGGTCCTCGTCCGGGACCGGCGCGGACGCGCGCGCGTCCGCAGGCGGGACGTCGCCCGCCCGGGAGTCCGCCGGGCGCCGCGGGCGTCGCCGCACGGGCTGCGTCGGATCAGGCTGCCGGTCAGGGTCGGCCATGCGCCATGAGCCCCTCGAAGAGAACGGCCATCACCAGGCCGATGTTCAGGTTGCGGTCGACCTCGCCGCAGGCGGCGTCGATGCGGGCCATGTCCGCCAGCAGGTCGGCCGTCGGGCGCGAGGCCGCCACGTCGCGGGAGACCGCCGCGGCCCCCGGAAAGCGCGGCTGCCAGGCCTCGCCCGCCTCGCGGCAGGCCAGAGCATCACTGTAGTGGAGGTTCAGCAGTTCACACAAGCGGATGGCGCGCGCACGGCGCTCGGCGGCGCCCTGCTCGCCCGCGGCCCCCGAGCCGCGGCGCGCGGGCGGCGCCTCGACGGCGTGCGAATAGATGCCGCGGTGCAGTTCGTCCGCCGTGATGGCGGCCTGCCCCCGGCGCCCCTCGGCGATCCAGCCGAACAGCAGGCCGGCCCACTCGGCCAGCGCCCGCGACTCCGGCTGCAGCAGGTCGTGCGCCAGCCGGGCGTTGCCTTGCGACAGGCGGGCGGCCCACTGCGCCTGCTCGGGCGCGGCCCCGCACAGGCGACCGAGGTGTCCGGCCAGCTCGGCCTGTGGCCAGGGCTCGAAGCGCACCTTCTGGCAGCGCGACAGGATGGTGGGCAGCATGCCCTCGGTGCCGGTGGTCGTCAGCATGATGACGGTGTCGGCGGGCGGCTCCTCGAGCGTCTTGAGGAAGGCGTTCGCCGCGGCGGTGTTCATGCGCTGGGCATCGGCGACGACCGCCACCTTCCAGGGGCCCTGGAACGCGCGGACGCGCAGGAAGCGGATGAGGCTCCGGACCGTCAACGGCCCGGGATGCTCGGGGTCGCCGATGTTGACCTGCGATGTCGCCGACTCGGCCGTGCGCGCGAAGGGATCGGCCAGCTTGGCCTCGAGCAGGGCGCGCACCTCGTTCTCGTCGATGGCCGCCGGTGCGGGCCCGATCCAGCGGATGTCCGGATGCTGGAAGCTCGCCGACTTGACGCAGCTCTCGCACGGCTGCGCATCGGTGCAGGCGGCGGGGCCGGCGCAGTTCAGCAGGCGGGCGAACTCGAGCGCAGTGCCTTCCTTGCCCGAGCCCTCGGGCCCCACCAGCAGCAGGGGCTGCGCCAGGCGATCGCGGTCACGCAGGCGCAGCAGGCGCGCCAGGATCTCGGTGCGGGCAACGAAGGCGGATGCTGGCACGCGGGCTCCCCCCGGGGCGATCGCGCCCGCGGCGGCCGCGCCGCGCGCCGCTCAGCGGGAACGCAGCCAGTCGGCGGGGTCCAGGGGCGTGCGACCGTGCCGGACCTCGAAGTAGAGCTGGGGCGGCTCGCCGCCGCCGGGGCCGCCGACCTCGGCGATCACCTGACCCTGGGCCACGCGCGACCCGCGGGCGACGAAGACGCCGTTCAGGTAGGCATAGAGGGTGTAGTAACCCCCGCCGTGGTCCAGAATAACGCATCGCCCGAAACCGGGCAAATTGTCACTGAACTCGACGGAGCCGGTGCCCACGGCCGCCACGGGCGTCCCGGTCGCGGCGCTGATGTTGATGCCGTTGTTCAGGGTGACGGTCTTGAAGCGCGGGTGGACCGACCGACCGAACGGGCGCAGGACCTCGCCGCGCACGGGCCACTCGAGGCGCCCGGCCAGGTCGGCCAGCGGTTCGGTCTGGCCGATGACGACCTCGGGGCCCTCCTGGCGCCGCCGGTCCTCCAGCCCGTCCAGCACCTCCAGCAGGCGCTGCTCGTTGCGCGACAGCTCGAGCAGCCGGTTGTTGACGCCCTGCCGCCGATCCTCGAGCTGGCGCAGCGAGGCCACCTGCTCGGCCTGCAGGCCCTCGAGCCGCGTCGCCTGCTGGGCGCTTTCCTCGCGCGTCTGGCGGATCTCGGACAGCGCCGAGTCCAGCTCGCGCCGCTCGCGCACGACGGCCTGGCCCTCGTCGCGCGTGCGCTCGACCAGTCCCGCATTCAGGCGCGCCAGCGTGCGTTCGCACTTCACGCGCGACATCAGGTCCGAGAAGCTGGTCGCCGTCAGCACCAT
This sequence comes from uncultured bacterium, assembly GCA_903847545.1. GTDB lineage: Bacteria > Krumholzibacteriota > Krumholzibacteriia > LZORAL124-64-63 > LZORAL124-64-63 > CAINDZ01. The sequence goes on from CAINDZ010000547.1 coordinate 8,954, forward strand.
CTCCAGGTCGTTGCGCTGGCCGCGCACGTACAGGCGTCGCAGGCTGCGCGCGAGCGCGACCTTCCGGCCCTCGTAGGTGTCGACCCGCGTGGCGAGCTCGTCCTCGAGGCGCCGGCTCTGCGACAACAGCAGCGACTCCTTGCGCACCATGCCGCCCACGAGGCGCTGCGTGGCCTCGATCTCCTGCGTGATCGCCTCGTTGTCGCGCCGGGCGTCGGCCGCCTGCGCGTTGAGGCTGCGGATCAGGTCCTGCTGGCGCCGGATCTCCGCGCGCACCTTTTCCAGCTGTGCCGCGTTCTCGCGGTCACGGGCGGGATCCGCCGCGACCCTGGCCGCCGGCTGGGCCTGCGCGGGCGCAAGCGCCGCCGGGGCCTCCACCAGGGCGCCCTGCACGGCCTCGACGGGCGGGGCGTCCTGCGCGGCCAGCCGCGCCGCGCCGGCCAGGGCGGCGGCCACGGCGCACGCGCCGGCCAGGTTCCGGGTGCCGAAGGTTGCGCGCATCAGATGTCGCTCCGCAGGGTCAGGTACTTGCGCATCGCGGCCCAGCTGCCGGCCAGCCCGAGCGTCACGCAGAACAGCACGAACCCGAACAGCTGCGCCGGCGAGAAGAAGACGAAGCCGCCGAGGCTGTCGCCGAGGATGCGCCCCGCGATCGCCAGCAGGCTCATCGCGAGAATGCCCGCGAGCAGGCCCTGCACGGCGCCCTCGCAGAGGAACGGCGTGCGGATGAACGCGTTCGTGGCGCCCACGAGCTTCTGGATCTGGATGATGCGGGCGCTCGAGGCGATGGTCAGCTTGACCGTGTTCGAGATCACGAAGATCGCCGCCAGGAAGACGATGAGGCCCGCGACCAGCGAGGCCATCTGGAAGCGGAAGGCCCAGCGCTCGAGCGCATCGACCCACTCCTGGTTGAACAGGATCTCGGACACCTCGGTCCAGCGCACGACCTCATCGCGCACGGCCCGCACCGACGCGGGGTCGCGCGACTCGGGAGCGAAGGTCAGGTGGTAGGACGACGGCAGCGGGTTGCGGTCGAGCAGGTCCAGCAGGGGCTCGTCCTCGCCCAGCTGCTGCCGGAACTCGGCCAGGGCCGCCTCGGAGTCGATCCACGTCACCTGCTGCACGCCGGGCAGCGCCTGCAGGCGCGGCCGCAGCTCGGCCAGCTGGGCGGCCGGCAGGTCGTCCCGCAGGTACACGCGCAGGTCCAGGCCGCCGCGGGCCGTCTCGAGCAGCGTCCCGAGGTTCAGGGTGACCAGCGTCAGCACCGCCAGCACCATCAGGGCCGAGGCCATGATCAGGATCGTGACACCGGTGGTCAGCTTCCGGCGGCTGAAGCCGGCCAGGGATTCGCGGGCGAGGTAGTTCACCTGGGCGCGGTTAAGCATGGGCGGGCTCCCTGCGGGCCGGGCGCGGCGCCGGGGACGTGGCCTCGGCCGGGGCGCGGTACATGTGATCCACCAGGCTGGCGGTGCGGTCGACCGGCACGCGACGCCGCTCGTCCGAGAGCAGGCGGCCGCCGTCGACCACCAGCACGCGCTGGCCGAAGGTCTTGACGATCTCGTGGTCGTGCGTCGAGAACAGCACGCAGGTGCCGCCGTCGTTGACGCGGAAGAGCAGGTCGATGATCTCCTGCGCCGTCACCGGGTCGAGGTTGCCGGTGGGCTCGTCGGCCAGCAGGATCTTGGGGCTGTTGACCATCGCGCGGGCGATGGCGACGCGCTGCTGCTCGCCGCCCGAGAGCTGGCGCGGCAGGCGGTGGCGCTTGTCGAAGAGGCCGACCTGCGTGAGCACGCGCATCACGTTCTGCAGGATCTGCTGGTGCGGCACGCCCACGACGAGCTGCGCGAAGGCCACGTTCTCCTCCACGCTGCGGTCCTCGAGCAGGCGGAAGTCCTGGAACACGAAGCCGATCTCGCGGCGCAGCTCGGGCACGCGGCCGCGATTCATGCGCGTGGCCGGCATGCCGCGCACGATGACCTGCCCCTTGGTCGGGAACGCGTCCATCGCCACCAGTCGCAGGATGCTGCTCTTGCCGGCGCCGCTGGGCCCGGTCAGGCAGACGAACTCGCCGTTGGCCACCGAGAACGTGACGTCCGCGAGCGCCTTCTGGTCGTGGTACTCGAGGTCGACGTGGTGGAAACTGATGATGGCGCGGCTGTCCGCCGCGGCGGACGTCCCGCCCGCGTCGGCTGCCTGGCGGCTCCGTGTCTTCGGCTGCTGTGTGGCCACGTTGGGGCTCCCCCGCAAGGATTCTGGCACGGCCGAAACGGACGGGCGACCCTGCCCCGTCCCCTGTCCGGCCCCTGGTTCGGCGCGGGATTTGCACGATCCGTGCCCAAATCCGGGCCCCGTGGCCCCGCAATCGCCGCCATCTCGAGGTCAAGACCTTGTCGGAAGCCAAGTTGAGCCTGTGCATGATCATTCGCGACGAGGCGGCGCACCTGCCGGGATTCCTGGCCTCGGTGGCCGGCCTCTGGGACGAACTGGTCGTCGCCGACACGGGCTCGACTGACGGCTCACTGGACCTGGTGCGGGCCGCCGGCGGGACCATCGTGGAATTTCCGTGGTGCGACGACTTCGCGGCCGCCCGCAATGCGTCCGTGGCGGCGGCCGGCGGGCGGTGGATCCTGTTCCTGGACGCGGATGAGCGCATCGACGCCGAGCTGACGGGCGCGATCAGGAGGCTGGTCGAAGGCGACCCTCGCGCCGGCGCCGCCACCGTGGTGATGCGCAACGCGCTCGCGGACGGCGGCCGGACCGAAGCCCGCCTGCTGCGCCTGTTCCTCAATTCGCCCGCGATCCGGTTCCGCCACCGCGTGCACGAGGACGTCGCGGACGACGTGGCGGCGTTCCTGGCGCGCGAACGGCTGGAACTGCGGGACCTGCCCGGTGGCGTGGATCACCTGGGCTACGCGCGCGCCGAGGCGACGTCGCGCAACAAGAAGGACCGCGACCTGCGCCTGCTGCGCCTGGCGCTGGTCGACGACCC
>CAINDZ010000548.1 GCA_903847545.1 uncultured bacterium
CGAGAGGATGTTCAGCGCCTGCTCGGGCGACTCGGCCTCGAGGACCTCGAAGTCGGAGACCAGCAGTTCCTCGCGGATCAGCCGGCGGGCAAGCGGGCTCAGGTCCAGGACCAGGATCTTCATGCGGTCGCGACTCCCCCCGATGGCGATGTGCTTCAGGTATTTTCGGCCGCGGGGGGGTGATTGTTGAGCGGGGATTTGCCCCCAAGGGGGCGTGATCGGTCCTGATTCCGGCAGGTGGGGGCGCAGGGGGGGCGGGGCGGGCCGCCGGACCGGCGCTTGCCGGAACGAGGGCCCCACCCCGCCAAGATCCTGTCAGTACATGAGGTATTGGACCGGCGTGCCGGCCACCCCGCCATTGAAGTCGCTGAGGTCGAGCGACGGCAGGTCGGTCGCGATGTCGTATGGCGTTGCGGCGCTCAGGGCATCCTTGTACGCGGCGCCCTCGGCCGGAACCCCGGCCAGGTCGGTCGCGACGGCCGCGGCCAGGTCCGCTTCGGTCGCCTCGGCCGGGATGCAGTAGTAGGACGTGCCGCACCGGAACAGGAACCAGTTCCCGGCCCCGCGCGAGATGCCCTTGCCCACGATGGACGTGCCGTTGATCGCCATCTTCAGCTCGAACGCGTGCGTCGTGCTGTTGCCGTCGATGCGGGCGCGGATCGCGAAGCCGCTGCCGTCGACGCCGCCCATCGTGCTGCCGGGCGGGTACTGCACGGTCTGCGCGAACCGCACGGCGGCGTCGCCGGTCACGGCGTTGTGCTGCGCCTGGATCACGCCGATCGTCACCTGCTGCGCCGCATCGGGCGCCCACTTGTACGAGGCGAGCATGCGGCGGTCGTCACCGGTGGCGCCGTAGGCGATGCTGGTGCCGTAGCCGCCTTCCTCCTCGCTCATGCCCAGGGCGTAGGAGTGGCCGAGAAAGTCGTTGAACGCGAACGGCGACAGATCCGTGTCCGCTGCGTTCGTCACGGCGGCGCAGCGCGTGGGCGCTTCGTCCAGATACCGTCCGGTTTCCCAGAGCACCTTGTAGATGTTGCTCATGTCGATGACGCCTTCGTCATCGGGGTAGGTGTAGTTCCGGAGCAGCTGGTAGGCGACCATCATCGCCTGGTCGTTGATCGTCCGGTTGCCCGACTTCGCCGCCGGCATGAAGGTGGGCGCCGCCTGCTTCACGGCCGTGTACAGCACGTTGGTGCCGTCGCCCCCGCCGGGCGTCGAGGGGCTGTTGCCGCCGCAGCCGCCGATGACCAGCAGTGTCGCCACGGCCAGGGACAGGAAAGTGAGAGGTCGGTTCATGTGGGGTCCCCCTTGCGGAAAGGTCCCGGCCCTGGCCGACGGACTGCCCGCCGGCTCCCGGGAAGGTCACGTCGGAAGGGGCGTGACGAAGGGCTTCTGCAAGGGATATTCCCGAAGAAAACGAATGTTCAACCGGGTTGCCCGGACCGCAAGGAATGGGCTGTGCCTGCAAGAATGTGTCTGCGACGACGGTGTCTCCGGCCGAGGCCGGCATCCCCCCGCTAAGGATCCGGATTCCGGGCCGCACACCGGGGAGCCTGTTCTGTGGTATAGTCATCTCCGTGCCTGCGCTGAAGTTGGACGCAGGATCCATGGGGGATGCCGCCCGGACGACCGGGCCGGGGGTGGGGCATGACGAGCATTTTCGGCCGGGTCATTCTTGCCGTGTCTATCCTGGCGGCGGCCACTTGCCGGGCGGGCGAGGACTGCGACGACTACAGCCGCTACCTGCACTGGGTGGGCAGCCATCCGGCCTCCGCCGAGGCGGTCGACGTCGCCGTCCGTGGCAACTACGCCTTCCTGTCCCAGGGTGGCCTGAAGGTTGTCGACATCTCCGATCCCGCCAACCCGGTTGCGGCCGCGACACTGCCGATCACGGGCAGTCCCCAGGGCCTTGAACGCGATGGCGACCTCCTTTACCTGGCGCTGTACTCAGGCGGCCTGGCCATCGTCGACATCAGTGTGCCGACCGCGCCGGTCCTCGTGTCCAGCTTCCCCGTCGCCGGCCAGGGCGTCGATGTCGCGGTGGACCACGGCATCGCGCTGATGACGCGCTACCGCGCGGCGACCGTCGTCCTGGACGTGTCCGCTCCCGGCGCGCCCGTCGTCGTCAGCGAGCTGCCGTCGACCTCCCGGACGATGGGCGTCGGTTTCGCGGGAGCGCTGGCGGCCATCTGCGACGAGGCCGGAAAGGTCACGTTCTGGGACCTGGGCCGTCCCGCCGAGCCGCTGCGCCTGGGCACGGTCGTCGTCAACACCAGCGAAGCCTTCGACGTGCTCGTCGACGGCGCGTTCGCCTATGTCGCGGCAGGCACGGCCGGGCTGGTGGCCATCGATGCGACGCAGCCGCAGGCGCCCCTTGTCGCCAGCCGGTTCGACACGCCCTCACTGGCCTGCTCCCTCGAACTGGAGGACGGCGTCCTCTACCTGGCCGATGCCTCGGGCAGTTCGGGCGCCAATATCAGCGGCGTCTTCACGTTCGATCTGGCCGATCCCCGGAGTCCGGCAATGATCGGCCACCGGGCCGCCATGGACACGGCGTCGCAGGTCGGCGTGGACGAAGGCAGGGTCTGCGTGACGTCGCGCCACGGCCCGGGCATGCTGGTCTATGATGCCTCGAGCCCGCGCACCGAGCCGCGTCAGGCCGGACCGATGTTCACCCCGTGGACCTACCTGCAGGTCACGCACCAGGGCGACAGGGCCTGGGTCGCGGGGGCCGGCAACGGCCCGAAGTACATCGTCGACACGACCGACGCCGCGCATCCGGTCGTCGCCTACGCGTTCCCGTCGACGTTCGGCTACAACACGATCTGGGGCGATGTCGTCCTTGCGGGCGATTTGGCCTTCGTCGCGGAAAGCGACCTCAACCCGACCGGCCCCGACACCTACGTGGCCGCCTATCGCGACGCGGGCAGCGGCGCGCCGGTCCTGGTCGCGCGCACGCCGGTCGGGCCCGGGATCCGCGGCCTTGCCGGAGACGGCGACCGGCTGGTGGCGCTGGCCTACCAGAACCTCCTCGTGCTGGACGTGACCGATGCCGGCGTGCCGGTGGTCAGGGGTACGCTCGCGCTCGGCGACTGGGGCAACGACGTGGCGATCAGCGGCCGGTCGGCGCTGGTCGTCGCGGGGCGCCAGTTGCGCGTGATCGACATCTCCGATCCGGCGGCGCCGGTCGAGCGCAGCCGCCTGGAGATGGGCACGACCGCCACCCAGGTCGTCCCGCGCGGGGATGCGGCCGTCGTCTGCCTGGATTTCCAGGGCCTGCGGTTCGTGGACCTGGCCGACCCGTCCGCGCCCCGTGTCGTCGCTTCGTTCGACCCGGTCATGCGCACCACCCGCGCCGCCTGTGACGGCGACGTGCTGTACACATACTGCGCGGGCGCCGGTGGCGCCCTGTACGACCTCAGCATCGTCGCCTATGACATCGCGGACCCGACGGCGCCACGCATGCTCGGCTCGATCGGCGAATACGGCATCACCGGCATGGCCCTCGGGGCCGGGCACGTCTTCTACTGCCAGGAGACGGGGTCGCGGGCGGAATTCGTCGTGGCGCCGGTGCAGTGCAGGGAGCCGAAGCCCCTCGAAGTCGCGATCGACATCAAGCCGGGCAGCGACGCGAATCCCGTCCCGTGTGACGGCCGCGGCCGGGGCGTCATCCCGGTCGCCATCCTGACCACGGCGACATTCGACGCCGCCACCGTGGACCACGCCACCGTGCGCTTCGGGCCGGCGGGCGCAGCCGAGGCCCACGCCAATCGTCGCGGGCCCATCCGCCATCTCGAGGATGTCGACGGCGACGGTGATCGCGACCTCGTCTTCCATTTCCGGCAGGAGGAGACGGGGATTCGTTGCGGCGACACGGCGGCGCTGCTCACCGGCATGACCTACGACGGCAGGAAGGTCGAAGGCACGGACCTGATCCAGACGAAGGGCAGCGGCGGCGGGGCGCCCGCCGGGGAGCCGGTCGTGGCGGTGACGCCGAACCCGTTCAACCCGCAGACGCGGGTCTCGTTCGCGATCGCGCGGCAGGGGCGCGTGCGCGTGGTCGTCCACGATGTCCGCGGTCGACACGTGGCCACGCTGGCCGACCAGGCGTTCGCGGCCGGCGAGCACGCCGTCACCTGGCCGGGCTGCGACGCCGCCGGGCAGCCGGCGCCCTCGGGCGTCTATTTCTTCCGCGTCGAGACCGATGAGGGCGCGCGGACGGTGCGCGCGATGTTGCTCAAGTAGCGGCGCCCGGCCCTATTCCCACTCGATGGTCCCCGGCGGCTTGCTCGTCAGGTCGTACGCCACGGCGCTGATCTCCGCCAGCGACGCCACCTGCGCCCGCACCTCGTCCAGCAGCCGGCGCGGCAGGCGGGCCGCCGTGGCCGTCATCGCGCGCTCGCTCAGGATGGGCCGCACGATGCACAGTTCGCGCCCGCGCCCGTCCACCTCGAGCGGCACCAGCACCGTCGGGCACTGCCACACCTGGTCGTACAGTCCGTGGCGGCGCAGCGCCGACATCATGATGTCGTCGCACGTGCGCAGCAGGTCCAGCCGCTCGCGCGTCATCTGCGCGGCCAGCGTGCGGCACGACTTCGGCAGCCCGTCGCCCAGCAGCAGCAGCGCGCGGTTCAGCCCGCCCACGGACTTGAAGATGGTGCCCGACGCCTCGACCAGCGCCTCCCAGTCGTACTCGCCGCCGCCGGTCGCCGCCGGCGCGTGCAGCAGCACCGGGTGCTCGTA
>CAINDZ010000549.1 GCA_903847545.1 uncultured bacterium
CGTCAGTCGCCGCCCGCCGCCGCGCCGCCCACGGCGGGGCCGCCGCCGGCCACGGGGCCCGTGGCGGGCGGCACCTCGGCGCGATCGCCGGTGTGCCCCTGGAAGTCGGGCACCAGGCACAGCAGCGCGTCCCACAGCGCCGGGCGGTCACCCGCGCGCGCGAACGCGAGCAGCGCCGCCACGCCCGCGGCAACGGCCGCCGGGTCGATGGCCTGCCGGCGCGCGGCCAGGATGCCGGGGTTGGCGGTGGGCTGCGGCTCCTCGCCCTCGGCCCACAGCTCCTCGTACATCTTCTCGCCCGGACGCAGGCCCGTGTAGCGGATGGCGATGTCGACGTTGGGCGTCAGGCCCGACAGCCGGATCATGCGGCGCGCGAGGTCGTCGATCTTCACCGGCTTGCCCATGTCCAGGATGAAGACGTCGCCGCCGGTGCCCATCGCGGCGGCGAACAGCACCAGCTGCACGGCCTCGGCGATGGTCATGAAGAAGCGCTCCATCGACGGGTCGGTCACGGTGACGGGCCCGCCCTGCGCGATCTGCCTGTTGAACAGCTCCACCACGCTGCCGGCCGAGCCCAGCACGTTGCCGAAGCGGATGATCATGAAGCGCGTGCCGCAGTCGGGCTGCTCGTGCCGCGACAGCACGACCTTCTCGGCCACCTGCTTGCTGGCGCCCATGACGTTGGTCGGATTGACCGCCTTGTCCGTCGAGATCATCACGAAGCGGCCCACGCGGTGCTTCAGCGCCATGTCCACCAGCTGGCGCGTGCCGAGCACGTTGTTCAGCATCGCCTCCTCGGGGTGGAACTGCAGGATGGGCACGTGCTTGTAGGCCGCCGCGTGGAAGACGATGTCCGGCCGCGCGGCCGTGAAGAAGCGCTCGAGGCGGCCCTCGTCGCGGATGTCGCCCAGCAGGAACTCGAGGTCGCAGCGCGCGCCGCCGTCGCGCAGCTCGCGCTCGATGCGGAACAGCCCGTTCTCGTCCTTGTCCAGGCAGGCCAGGTACGCCGCGCCGCCCTGCACCACCTGGCGGCACAGCTCCGAGCCGATGGACCCGGCCGCGCCCGTCACCAGGACACGCTTGCCCTTGAGCAGGCCAGCCAGCACCTGCTGGTCGCCGACGATGGGCCGCCGGTTGAGCAGGCTGGTCGTCGAGAAGTCCTCGACGCGGCGCACGCCCGGCTTCTCGCTCTCCATGATTTCCCAGAAGCTGGGCACCGACTTGAGCGGCAGCCCCGTCTCCTGGCACAGGCCGAGGATGCGGTAGAGCTGGGTCGTCGTCGCCGAGGGGATGGCCAGCACGATGACCTCGGCCTGCGTGCGGTGGGCCACCTCGGCGATGTCATCGATGCCGCCCAGGATGGGCACGCCGCGGATGCGCATGCCGCGCGTCTGGGCGTTGTCGTCGACGATGGCGACGGGCCTGAAGCCGCCCAGGCGCGGCGACTGCATGGCCTCGATGGTCAGGGCGCCCGCGTTGCCGCCGCCGATCACCACGGCGCGACGCCGCGGCGCGCGGTTGCCCAGCCGGTCGGCCGGGCCGCCGATGATGCGGTAGGCGAAGCGCCCGGCCACGACCAGGCCCAGGCACAGCACCATGTCCATCGCCAGCGTCGACAGCGGGAAGCCGCCGGGGCGCCGCCAGAACAGCCACAGCGCCACGATGACCAGCGCGCTGCTCGAAAACACGCTCAGCACCAGCGGCGGCAGGTCCTCGACCGAGGCGAAGCGCCACGACTGGCGGTGCACGCCCGAGCCCCACAGGAACAGCAGGCGCACCGGCACCGTGACGACCAGCATGGCCAGCCACCACATCTGCCACTGCTCGGTGTTCGTGGCCAGCAGGTGGTCGAGAACGACGAAGCGCAACAGGAACGACACCGTGACCGAGGTCGCCGACAGCAGCCCGAAGAACAGCATGGCGAACAGCAGCCGGTGGCCGCGCACCATGGTGGTCAGGCGGCCGTCCTGCCGCAGCAGCCGGGAAGCCAGCGATCGCGTGACGCGCCGCGGGCCGGTGTCGAATTCGGATTCGGCGGGTGTCGACATGAGGCGGGGTCCGCCCTCCTGGCGTCCTGTGGTCCTGGCTCCGGGGCCCGGCCGGCCGGGCGCCGCAAGCATAATGCCGCCGGGGACGAATGTCTGCCGCCAATTGGCCCGGCGGGCGCTTCCGGGCTTGACCGCCCGGGCCGGTCTTCTCACTATGGATGGCCGGATTGCCCGGGCTGGCCAAGGACGGACGGCTTCCCGAAAGTCACGCAGGCATGTTCGAAGCACCCTTCTTCGCGTTCCTCGGGGCGGTGACGGTCACCCTCGTGGCCACGCCGTGGCTCATCCGCTACCTGAGCGACCGCTCCCTGCTGGACATCCCCAACGCGCGCAGCAGCCACGACCAGCCCGTGCCGCGCGGCGCGGGCATCGCCATCGTGGGCACCTGGCTGCTGGGCATGACCAGCACCTGGGCCCTGCGCTACCCGCTGCCCTCGCTGGGCATCATGGCGCCCGACGGCTTCGTGCTGGGCACCGCCGCCGGCATGTGCGTGCTGGCCTTCCTGGGCTACCAGGACGACCGACACAACCTGAACCCGTACGTGAAGCTGCTGGCGCAGCTGGCGGTGACCGGCGGCGCGCTGTGGCAATCCGGCCTGCGCGTGGCCGATCTGGGCCTGCCGTTCGGCGCCCCCCACGACCTGGGCGCCGTCGGCTGGGTGTTCGCCCTGGTCTGGCTGGTCGGGTTCACGAACATCTTCAACTTCATGGACGGCATCAACGGCCTGGCCTTCACGCAGCTGACGGTGGCCGGCGCCGCCTTCTGCCTGATGGGCGTGGCCACTGACGACTACGAGCTGGCGATCGCCGGCGCCCTAGCCTCGGGCGCGGCCCTGGGCACGCTGAAGTACAACTTCCCGCGCGCGCTCATCTTCATGGGCGACGTGGGCAGCCTGCCGTCGGGATTCCTGCTGGCGATGCTGGCGCTGCGGGCGGGCTTCGGCGCGCGCGCCGAGGGCACGCCGTGGATCGCGGCCCTGTTCGTGCTGTGGCCGTTCCTGTGGGACGGCGGCTTCACGCTGCTGAACCGCGTCTACCACCGGCGCAACCCGTTCCGGCCGCACCGCAGCCACCTCTACCAGCGCCTGTTCGTGACGGGGATGTCGCACAAGGCCATCACGCTGCGGTACGCGCTGGCGATGCTGGCCTGCGCCGGGGCCGGCCTGGCCGGCCAGCGCCGCGATCCCGAGGTGCTGCGCATCGCGCTGGCCGTCATCCTGGCGGGTTCGGCCCTCTACACCATCCGCGTGGTGCGGCGCGTGCGCGCCAGCCAGACCTGACGACCCCGGTCAACCCCGACGCGATGCCCGGCCGGCGCCCGCCCTCAGCTCGGCGTACAGCGCCAGCGTCTGCTGCGCCACGTGCTGCTGCGTGAACCCCGACTCGACCAGCTCCCGCGCCGCCGCGCCGAAGCGCGCGCGCAGGGGCGCGTCCTCGACCAGCTGCCGCAGCGCCGCGGCAAGGCGGACGTCGTCGCGCGCCGGCACGACCAGCCCCGTCCGCCCGTGCAGGACGATGTCGCGGCAGCCCGGCACGTCGGTCGTGACCGACGGCCGCCCGGCCGCGGCGGCCTCGAGCAGCGTCTTGGGCAGGCCCTCGCGGTACGAGGGCAGGCAGACGACATGGCACGCGGCGAGGATGGCGGGGATGTCGTCACGGTGACCCCACCACTCGACGTCGCCGGACTCCCGCCACTGCAGCAGCGTCCTCTCGGGCACCGCCGCCGGGTTCTCGGCGTCGGCATCGCCGACCAGCACGAACCGCGCCTTGACGCCGTCGGCGCGCAGCCGGCGCGCCGCGGCGACGAACTCGCCCACGCCCTTGTCC
>CAINDZ010000550.1 GCA_903847545.1 uncultured bacterium
CTGGGCGCACCAGGTCCACGGCGGGCGCGTGCTGCGCGCCGACGGCCCGGGGCTCACGGGCGACGCCGACGCGCTGTGGACCGACCGCCCGGGCCTGGCCGTGGTCGGCCGCGGGGCGGATTGCCCGCTGGTCCTGGTCGGGGGCCGGCGCGACGACGGCGCGGCCGTGTGGGGCTTCGCGCACGCCTCCTGGCGCTCGACGGTGGCCGGCATCACGACATCGCTGCTGGCCGCGATGGCGGCAGGCGGCTGCCGCGCGGCGACCGTGCGCGCCCTGGTCTGCCCTTCGGCGGGCCCGTGTTGCTACGAGGTGGGCGACGAGGTGCGGCAGGCGGCGCTCGCGGCCCTGGGGGACGAGGCGGCGGCGCACTTCACGCGGCGGGGCGAACGCTGGCTGCTGGACCTGTGGGCGGCGAACACGGCACAGCTGGTCGCGGCCGGCGTGCCGCCGGAAGCGATCGCGCTGACCGGCCTGTGCACCATCTGCGGCGACGGGCGCTACCCCAGCCACCGCCGGTGCGGCGACGCGGCGGGGCGCTTCGCCGCCTTCATTGCCGGCGCTCGAATTCCGTGACCATGCGCTCGTAGTAGGCGATGTCGTCGCGATTGAGCTCGCGCACCTCCGCCTCCATCCCGGGGTCGAGCTGGTAGGACAGCTCCAGCGAGGGGCGCCCCAGGTTGGACGCCAACACCGGCAGGTCCCAGCCGAACTGCCGGTTCGCGGCGGCCACCGTGTCGGCGTAGCGCTCGGTCAGGCCCACGAAGCCGTACTCGGCGGGCTCGATGGCGCTGACCAGCTTGTACTGGTGGTTGATGAAGCGCGGGTCACGGTAGAACTCGGCGAAGCCGCGCGTCTCGCCGTTGTGGCGGCGGAAGTGCTGGTACTCCGAGACGAGGCGCTGCACCGGGTCGCGCACGATGACAAGCAGGTTGCCCGTGCCGAAGGTGGCGGCGTAGCGCTGCACGGGGACGTGCCCGCAGACGAACCGCACGCCGGCGGCGATCAGGTCCTCGCGCAACTGCGGCAGGTCGGGCTTCTCGAACACGTGGCGCCGCACGAGCGGCGAGGTCTCGACCGCCTTCGGGCCGTAGTCACCCGCGATCGCCCGGCCGCCGAACCGCAGCGCCAGCGCCTCGCGGAAGCTGGTGCCGGCCGTCTTCGGCACGTGCACGAAGACCAGCGGGCCCGCGGATCCTTCCCCTGCACCCGTCATCCCGGCTCCCTCCCTGCGGCCGCGGCCGCCTCCTCACATCGAGCGGCGGTACTGGCCCCCGACGGCATAGAGCGCCGCCGAGATCTGGCCCATCGAGCAGGTCTTGGCCGCCTCGAGCATCGCCTCGAAGGTGTTGCCCTGGTTGACTGCGGCCTGTTGCAGCGCGGCGAGCGCCGACGGCGCCGTGCCCGCGTTCCGCGCCTGGAACGCGGCCAGCGACGCGATGGCGAACTCCTTCTCGGCCTCGGTCGAGCGGATCACCTCGCGCGGCACAATCGTCGGCGAACCGGCCGGGTCGAGGTACGTGTTGACCCCGACGATGGGCAGTTCGCCGCTGTGCTTGAGCGACTCGTAGTGCAGCGACTCCTCCTGGATCTTGGTGCGCTGGTACATGCGCTCCATGGCGCCCAGCACGCCGCCGCGCTCGCTGAGCGCCGCGAACTCGGCCAGCACGGCCTGTTCCACCAGGTCGGTCAGCTCGTCGATGACGAACGCGCCCTGCAGGGGGTTCTCGTTGCGGGCCAGGCCCAGCTCGCGGTTGATGATGAGCTGGATCGCCATGGCGCGGCGCACCGACTCCTCGGTCGGCGTCGTGATGGCCTCGTCGTAGGCGTTCGTGTGCAGCGAGTTGCAGTTGTCGTAGATGGCGTATAGCGCCTGCAGCGTCGTGCGGATGTCGTTGAACGCGATCTCCTGCGCGTGCAGCGAGCGGCCCGACGTCTGGATGTGGTACTTGAGCATCTGGCTGCGCTCGTTGCCGCCGTAGCGGTGGCGGATGGCGCGCGCCCACAGCCGCCGCGCCACGCGGCCCAGCACCGAGTACTCGGGATCCATGCCGTTGCTGAAGAAGAACGACAGGTTCGGCGCGAAGCTGTCGATGGGCATGCCCCGCGACAGGTAGTACTCCACGAAGGTGAAGCCGTTGGCCAGCGTCAGGGCCAGCTGCGTGATCGGGTTGGCGCCCGCCTCGGCGATGTGGTAGCCGCTGATCGAGACCGAGTAGAAGTTCCGCACCTTGTTGTCGATGAAGTACTGCTGGATGTCGCCCATCAGGCGCAGCGCGAACTCGGTCGAGAAGATGCAGGTGTTCTGGGCCTGGTCCTCCTTGAGGATGTCGGCCTGCACCGTGCCGCGCACCGCCGCCAGCGTCTCGGCCTTGATGCGCGCGTAGACCTCCGGCGGCAGCACCTGGTCGCCGCTGGCGCCCAGCAGCAGCAGGCCCAGGCCGCCGTTGCCCTCGGGCAGGGCGCCGGCATAGGCGGGGCGCTCCCAGCCGCCGGCCTTCGCGATCGCGGCCAGCTTCGCCTGCGTCTCGTCCACCAGGCCGCCGGCGCGGATGTGCTTCTCGCAGCCCTGGTCGATGGCCGCGTTCAGGAAGAACGCCAGCATCATCGGCGCCGGGCCGTTGATCGTCATCGACACCGAGGTCTTCGGGTCGGCCAGGTCGAAGCCCGAGTAGAGCTTCTTGGCGTCGTCGACGGTGGCCACCGAGACGCCGCTGTTGCCGACCTTGCCGTAGATGTCCGGGCGGCGCGCGGGATCCTCGCCGTACAGCGTCACCGAGTCGAACGCGGTCGACAGGCGGATGGCGGGCATGCCAAGCGACACGAAGTGGAAGCGGCGGTTGGTGCGCTCGGGGCCGCCCTCGCCGGCGAACATGCGCGTGGGGTCCTCGCCCTCGCGCTTGAGCGGGAAGACGCCGCCGGCGTACGGGTAGCAGCCGGGCACGTTCTCGACCAGCAGCCAGCGCAGGATGTCGCCCCAGTCGCTGAAGCGCGGCAGGCAGACGCGCGGAACGCGCGTGCCGCTCAGCGAGCGCGAGACCAGCGGCTGCGCGATCACCTTGCCGCGCACCTCGTAGCGGAACTCGTCGGCGCGGTAGCGCTCGACCAGGGCGGGCCACTCCTCGAGCAGGCGGCGCGACGGCGCCGGCAGCGACTCGCGCAGCGCGCCGTACTGCGCGACCAGCCCGGCGACCGCCGCCGAATCGCCCGCGGCGGGCGCCAGCCCGGGCAGCACGTCGCCGGCGGCGCCGGCGGGCGCGCCGCGCAGCTCGGCGATGGCGCCGTGCAGCTTGTACAGGCGGCTGGCCAGCGCGCACTCGGCGTCGATGCGGCGGTCCTCGTTGCGGCTGTTCTCGACGATCTCGGCCAGGTAGCGCACGCGCTCGGGCGGGATGACCGGGCGCGGGCGATTGTCGCCCGCCGCCGGCGCCTGTCGGGGCGCACGGGCGGCAACCTCGTCCAGGCGGGCCGACAGCTCGGCGTACAGGCGGTTGACGCCGCCGTCGTTGAACTGCGACGCCACCGTCGCGAAGACGGGCAGCGCCTCGTCCGGGCCCTCGTGCCGGTTGTGGTTGCGCCGGTACTGGCGGCGCACATCGCGCAGCGCGTCGAGGCTGCCGCGGTGGTCGAACTTGTTGATGGCGATGACGTCGGCGTAGTCGAGCATGTCGATCTTCTCGAGCTGCGAGGCCGCGCCGTACTCGGCGGTCATCACGTACAGCGACAGGTCGGCGTGGTCGACGATCTCGGTGTCGCTCTGCCCGATGCCGCTGGTCTCGACGATCACCAGCCCGAAGCCGGCCGCCTTGCAGATGTCGATGGCGTGCCTGACGTAGGCCGACAGGGCCAGGTTCGACTGGCGCGTGGCCAGCGAGCGCATGAACACGCGCGGGTTGTCGATGGCGTTCATGCGGATGCGGTCGCCCAGCAGGGCCCCGCCGCTGCGCCGGCGGGACGGGTCGACCGAGACGATGGCCACCGTGCCTTCGGGCCGGTCGATGAGGTAGCGGCGGACCAGCTCGTCGACCAGCGACGACTTGCCCGCGCCCCCGGTGCCGGTGATGCCCAGCACGGGCACCGTCGCCACGGCCGGCGCCGCCGCGTGCACGGCCTTCAGCAGGGCCTCGCCGTGGTCGGGGAAGTTCTCGGCCAGCGTGATCAGGCGTGCCAGCGCGCGCGGGTCGCGGCCGGGCAGGTCGGCCAGCAGCGGCGCCAGCGTCGCCGGCGTCGGCTCCTCGCCCACGGCGAAGTCGCAGCGCTGCATGACCTCGTTGATCATGCCCTGCAGGCCCATGGCGCGGCCGTCGTCGGGCGAGTAGACGCGGGCGATGCCGTACGCGTGCAGCTCC
>CAINDZ010000551.1 GCA_903847545.1 uncultured bacterium
CGAGCGCAGCATCGAGTCGTACCAGCTCACGCTGCAGCGCCGGTTCACGGCCATGGAGCAGATGGTGGCCCAGCTGCAGTCGCAAGGGAACTCCCTTGCCGGCATCACTTCGTAGGGTCAGGCAACCAGGGGGAAGGCGGAAGAGATGTACGGCAACCACGGAGCCCAGCGCTATCGCGAGACCGACCTCGGGACGATGACCAGGGAGCGGATGGTCGTCCTCCTCTACGAGAAGATGGTCTCCGACCTCGAGGACGCGATCATCGCCCTCGAGAAAGCGGATCGCGCCACCTTCACGCGGAAGGTGAACCATTCCCAGCGGATCGTCGCCGAGCTGCGCAACTCGCTGGACCACGCGACCGGGGGCGAAATCGCCCGCAACCTGGACTCCATCTACGAGTTCGTGTTCCGCGAGCACCTGAGCCTGCTGCTCGACCGCAACCCGGCCCGCGCGCGCGCCTGCATCGACGTGCTGTCGCCCCTTCTGGCCGCCTGGCGGCAGATCCCGAACGGGACGGCCGAGAATGCGCTGCGCGAGCGGGCGCGGACGGCCACGGGTGGCTCGGATCCTGCATCGGTGCGGGGCACGGCCGACGCCGCCCCGGCGGCGCCGACCGCGGCCGGCGCGCCCGATCCGGGGAGCGCCCGCCCGAGTCTCCTGTCGGTATCCGCGTGAGGGACATGGACCTGGAAGACCGCATCCTTGAGGTGGAGCTGCTGACAGAGGCGCTGATGGCAGCGCTGGCCGTCGGTGACGACGACGCCTGCGCGCGCCTCGGCGACGAGCGCGGCAACGCGCTGGCGTCCCTGGGCGAGGTGGCGACCCGCGACCCGTCCGGCGTGGCGCGAATGCGCGATCGCCTGCGGGCGCTGCGCGAGGCCGACGGCCGCCTCCAGCAGGCCGCCGAGGCCGCCCTCGCCGAGACCGGCGCCCTCCTGCAGGCCGCCAACGCGCGCGCCGCGCGGCGTCCCTCCCATGTGGACGCGGCGCCGCGCCCGTCCGGCCTCGACCGTCGCGCCTGAGCGCCGCCCCCCACCCGCCCCGGAACGACGAAACTCCCCGTGCGGGGAGTTTGCCGTTTCTGCGGGGATCAGCGGCCGCGGGCGGGGCCCGCCGGGCCTACTTGTCGCCGTCCGCCCGTCGCGCCTTCCGCCGGATCGCCTCGAGGTCGACCTTCTCCGAGGCCGCGGCGCTGAGCGTCGTGCTCTTGATCTCCTCGTAGATCTCGTGCCGGTGCACGGGAATGCTCCGGGGCGCGTCGATCCCGATCTGGACCTGGTCGCCACGGATGTCCACGATCATGATGGCGATGTCGTCGCCGATCATGATCTTCTCGTTGCGTTTGCGACTGAGGATGAGCACGGGACCTCCCTGTCCTGTTTCCAGCCATGCGCCCCAACAGGGCGTGACCGGCTCAGGCCCCGACTGACTCGGCCGCCCCGGCGGACATCCGCAGGGCTCCCGAGGCCATCGGCACCGTCTGCGCCGCATTTTCCGGGCTCTGACCGGTTACGGCAAGCTCAAATTTGCAGTAATCGATCTCCTGCCGCAGGCTCCACCGGGCGTCATCCAGGGTCAGCTGCAGGCCGCGCCGCGTCTCCGTGTCGATCACCAACGGGGCCATGAGGTTACCCGTGACCAGGACGCCACCGGGGTGGATCGTGGTGATGACCATGACCGTCAGGTTGGCCGGGTCCGAGTTCCGCAGGTGGCGCGCCGAGGCGGCCGGCAGGTCGAACTCGAACTCGTCGTGGAACAGCCAGGCATGGGACACGGGCACGCCGAAGTCGTTGCGGTCCAACGACTGCAGCCACTTCATCGGGATGTCGTCACCCATCTCCAGCAGCAGCCAGTTGCGCAGCTGCGGCATGCCGACCAGGCCGTCCGGCAGGTGGATCACGTCACTCGGCTGGTAGTCCAGCTCCCCGAACCGCACCGTGTTGAACTTCGCCATCTGAGGCTCCTTGTCGATCGCGGCGCCGCGCGCCGTCCCCCGGTCTAACGCAGGTACTGCATCAGGTTGGTCTGGTAGAGCTTGCTGGCCACCAGCAGGCTCGCCTGGTACGTCGTCTCGGCCCGGCTCAGGTCGGAGGCGACCTGGGCCACATCCACATCCGTCTCCAGCGACAGGTTCGAGCGCAGCCGCTCGTCCCTCTGCCGCAGCACGTCCTCGGACCAGTCCAGGTCGTTCTGGCGACCGCCGTTGCGGATCATCAGGCGCTGGATCATGTCCTCGAGCGAGGCCAGCTCGCTGGCCGCCCCCTGGATCGCGCTCGTGTCCCCGGCGCTCAGCGAGGCCATCAGGTCCTCGAGCATGCCGAACAGCCGGGTGGGCCCGCCCTCGCCGGCCAGGCCGAGCACGGACGCCGTGTTCGTGCCGTCGGCGTTGGCCACCGTGAAGCGGTCCGTGCTGCCCCCGACCAGGACCAGCGAGGAATCGCGGACCTGCAGCTCCATGCCGGGCACGGCCGCGGCGATCGCGGTCTTGACGTCGCCGAGCGTCGTGGCGGCGCTCAGGTCGACGTTGTACGCCGTGCCCTGCCACGTGATCGTCATCGCGCCCAGGGGCAGCTTGCCCGCGAAGGCGGAAACGCCCGCCAGCGGCGTGGCATCGTCCGCGCCGCCGCGGATGTCGCGACCGGTAAGGGTGCCGCCGGCCGACGTGCCGTGGATGCCGAGCGACGCCGCGGTGCCGCCCCCGGACACCTCGGCGACCACCAGCGGACCGGTCCCGTTCAGGACCAGGCCCTTGCCGTCGGCCTTGAC
>CAINDZ010000552.1 GCA_903847545.1 uncultured bacterium
CAGCCGGTCATCGGCACGCTCGACGCCTCGCTGCGGCGCGAGATCGCCGGCCCGATCGAGAAGGAGGCCCGCAAGCTGCTGGACGACAAGGTGGCCGAGGTGCCCGACACGCTCGAGGGCAAGACGGTGGTCATCGAGTTCGCGCGCGGCTGCGCCGACGGCCAGGTGATGCCGATCCCGCACCCCTACGGCTACCAGGCCAGCCTGGGCCAGCTGAGCCCGGCGATCCTGGCCAAGGCCAGCATCCTCTACATCTGGGTGACGCCCGAGGAGTCGCGCCGCAAGAACGCCGCGCGCACCGACCCGAACGACCCGGGCAGCATCCTGCACCACGGCGTGCCCCTGGCCGTGATGTACGGCGACTACGGCTGCGACGACATGGCCTGGCTGCTCGAGCACTCGGGGCGCCCGGACACGGTGCGCGTCGAGCGCGACGGCAAGGACTACCACCTGGCCCTCGGCCGCTTCGACAACCGCGTGGACAAGACGTCGTTCATCCGCGAGGAGCCCTCGCAGTGGTCGGCCGCCGACGTGGCCGCGCTGCAGAAGGGCATGCGCGAGGCGTTCGACCAGCTGGCGCACGGGCGCGGCGCCTGAGCGCAGCCCCCGGGGCAACGAGAACGGCCGCCGCTCCCACGGGAACGGCGGCCGTCGTCGTCAGGCGGCGGTCGCGGGTCAGGTGCGGCGCCACTCCACCCGGCGGATCTCCAGCCCCGACTTCTCGAGCGCCTCGAAGATGGCGTGCGAGCGCTTGTCGGTGACGCCCTTGTGGAAGAAGCGCAGGCCGAGCGTGATGCGCGCCGAGCCCTCCACGTAGTCGCGCGAGATGCCGCACGAGAGGATGTCGAGGTTCTGCGACTTGAGCAGCGAGATGACCTCGCTGGCCCCGGTGCCGATGCCGGTCGTGATCTCGAGCGTGCGGTAGAAGTCCTTCGGGTACAGGCGCTCGAACGACTTCAGCACGATCAGGCCGACCAGGGCGAACGCCGCGGTGATCACCGACACGAGCGGGTAGCCGGCCCCGGCCGTCATGCCCACGGAGGCGACCAGCCACAGGCAGGCCGACGTGGTCAACCCGCGCACGGTGGCCCCCTCCTTGATGATCACGCCGGCGCCCAGGAAGCCGATGCCGGCGATGACCTGCGCCGCGATGCGACCCGGGTCGGCGGTGAACGTGGGGCCATGGGCCGTCGCGGCCACGAAGATGGACAACACCATGAACACGGCCGAGCCCAGGCTGACCAGCAGGTGCGTGCGCAGGCCCGCGGCCCGGCCGTGAACGTCGCGCTCGAGCCCGATCAACCCGCCCAGCACCGCCGCCAGGCCCAGGCGCATGATGATGTCCCCGATCTCCAGCGGCATGGGCAGCATGCTAGTCCCCCTTGTCCCGCTCGGGGGACGGTTGCGCCGCCTGCTCGCGGCGCCAGGCGGTGAACGGCGCGTCGGCGCGCCCCTGCAGCGGCAGCGCGCGGCCTGCCTGCACGTCGACGACGGCGAACGTGACGTCGGCCTCGACGAGCAGGCGCCCGTCGTCCGCGTCGTGGATCTCCTGCCGGAAGACGCCGAACTTGGCGTCCAGGCGCGTGATGTCGCTGGTGATGCGCAGCAGCCTGCCCTCGCGGGCCGGCCGCTTGTAGCGAACGTCGATGCCGGCCACGATGAAGCCGAAGCCCTCGGCCTGCCACGCCGGCAGGTCGATGACCGTCTCGGCCCAGCGCCAGCGGGCCTCCTCGAACAGCTCGAGGAAGCGCGCGTTGTTCACGTGACCGTAGAAGTCGCAGTGGTAGCCGCGAACGCGGATCGTCATCTCGTGCGGCATCGGGCCCTCCGTGGCAGCCGCCCTGGCGCCAGGTCGCGTCCATCGCGTCCCTCGTGCGGGCGCCCATGATGGTGCCGCCCGCCGCGCCGGTAAAGCGGAGATTGTCCGCGCACGGACGGCGGTCAGGCCAGCCGGTCGATCACACCGGCGGCGGCCGGGTGGCGTCGTCGCAGCCCGCCGGCGTCGGCCCACGCGAAATCGGCGAAGTCGAAGCCCGGCGCCACCGTGCACCCGACCAGGCACCAGGCGAGCGGGCCGTCCAGTTCGGCCCCGAAGGCCGCGCCCGCCGGGACCACGGCCTGCCAGGCCGGCGACGGCGCCGCCGCGTCGCCCAGCCGGATCGCGCGGTGTCCATCGCCGTCGAAGACGTGCACGGTGACGGGATCGCCGGCGTGGTGGTGCCAGATCTCGTCCGCCGCCAGGGTGTGCAACCGGCTCCGGGCGCCGCCGGCAAGCAGGTAGTAGATCGAGGTCCCGGTGGACCGCGGCCCGCGCCCGAGGTCGACCTGGGCGGCGCCGCGCCACGTCTCGCGATACCACCCGCCTTCCGGGTGCGGCGCCAGGCCCAGCGCCGCGATCAACCGTTCTGCCACGGGGTTCATCACGACTCGCGCGCGGCGACCGGCCACGGCAACCGGCCGAGGTCGACGTTGCCGCCCGACAGGATGATCCCCACGCGGGCCCCGGCCAGGTCGCCCGCATGGGCGAAGGCCGCGGCCAGGCCGATCGCGCCGGAGGGCTCAACCACCAGCTTCATCCGCTCGAAGAGCAGCCGCATGGCGGCGACCACCGCGTCGTCGGACACCGTCCAGATCGCGTGCACGCGCCGCTGGATGACCACGAAGTTGCGCTCGCCGACCGAGGTCAGGAGCCCGTCGCACACCGAGCGCGGGTTCTCGGCCGGCAACCGCCGGCCGCAGGCCAGCGAGCGCGCCGTGTCGTCGGCGCCCTCGGGCTCGGCCCCGACCACGCGCACGCCCGGCAACAGCGCCTGCGCCGCGATCGCCGTGCCGGCCAGGAGGCCGCCACCTCCCACGGGGCACAGCACCCAGTCCAGACCCGGCGCCTGGTCGGCCAGTTCCAGGGCGGCCGTCCCTTGGCCGGCGATGATGCGATCGTCGTCATAGGGCGGGATGAACGTGGCCCCGGTGCGCGCGACGACCTCGCGCAGGGCCGCCTCGCGCGCGGCCAGCGTCGGCTCGCAGGTGACGATGGCGGCGCCGTAGCCGGCCACCGCGGCGCGCTTGACCTCGGGAGCCGTGGAAGGCATCACGATCGTGGCGGGGATGCCGCGCGCCCTGGCCGCGCAGGCGAGCGCCTGCGCATGGTTGCCCGACGAATGCGTGGCCACGCCGCGCTCGGCGTCGGCAGGCGACAGCGACAGGACGGCATTGGCGGCGCCGCGCATCTTGAAGGCGCCGACCTTCTGCAGGTTCTCGCACTTGAAGAACAGGCTGGCGCCCGCCATGCGGTCCAGCGTGGCGCAGGTCAGCACCGGCGTCCGGTGGACGTGCCCCTCGATGCGCGCCGCTGCGGCGAGGACCGCGTCGAACTCGACCGACATCCCGACCCTCCCGACCGCGCGACGGCCCGCAGCCGCTACTTCGCGAGCACCAGCTTGAGGACCGCTTCCCGACCCGCCGCGGAAAGGCGCGCGAAATAGACGCCGCTCGGCACCTCGCGGCCGCGATCATCGCGCCCGTTCCAGATCACGCTGAACGCGCCCGCGCCGCGCGACTCGTCGAGCAGACCCCGGACCACGTGCCCGCCCAGGTCGTACACCGCGAGCACGACGCGCCCCTCGGCCGGCAGATCGCAGCGGATCTCGGTCACCGGGTTGAACGGGTTGGGCGTGGCCGAGCGCACGGCCAGCTCGGCGGGCCGGCCGCCCTGGTCGACGGCGACCAGGCTGAGCATGCCGGCCACGTTGCTCGGCGCGCTCTCGTTGCCGTGGATGTCGACCGCCGTGACGCGGAAGTACCAGTGGCCCTGGGGCACGCGCACCTCGAAGTACGACGTGAGCGCCGCATCCGACACCAGCGACGTCTCGCCCTCGGCGAAGTCGGGCGTGCGGCTGCGGTAGACGTTGTAGTGGTGCAGGTCCTCGTCGTTGACGCCCGAGGGCTGCCAGGCCAGGAGGACGTCGAAATGGTCCGTCTGCACCTGCAAATTGGCCGGCGCGCCCGGCGAGAGGTTGTCGACCGAGTAGCCGGTCAACGTGCCGGAGGCCAGCAGGTTCGCGCCCGCCTCCGCCACGACCATGAACTCGGTCAGCGGCTGCGAAACCGCCGTCCAGTCGCCGTAGGTCGGCGCGTTGCAGGCGTACTGCGCCAGCTGCAGCGGCGGCAGTTGCGCCACCTCGGTCCAGCCGTCGGCCAGCAGGGCCTTGAGCACCGCCGGCCCGGTGCCGGGCACGGCGTTCTTGACTCCCGGCCGCCGGTTGAGGACGTGGTACGCCGTCACGCCGGGCTGGCCCCACGCGTCCAGCCAGCTCGCGTTCCAGGTCAGCCGCACCTGGCCGCCCTGGTCGTCGGGACGGTCGGCGACACCGGCCAGGACAGGCGCCGGATCCCCCAGCCAGCCCGTGCGGTCCACGCGCTGGACATAGATGTCCTGGCCCACGCGCTCGTCGTCCCACGCCACCAGGACCTCGCCGGCGGCGCCGGACGCCAGCCGCGGCGCCACCTGGTCGAAGGCCGCGCCGGCCACGAGGAGGCCGTCGGCCGCCCACAGGGCGTTACCCGCGTAGCCGAGGCACTGGGCGCGCACGTCGCGCATGCCGGTCCGCTGGTCGGCCCAGGCGAGGGCCACCACCCCGCCCCCGGTGGCGGCGAGGGCGGGCCCGGCCTGGTTGCCGGCCGCGGGTCCCGCCGGCAGGCCGTTCAGCACCCACCGCGGCAACCCGTCGCCCGCCAGCGCCTGCACGTAGACCTGCTCGTCGGCCCAGGCGTCGGCGCGGCCATCCGTCCAGGCGACCCAGGCGCCGCCATAGGGGTCGGCCGCCACGACCGGATCGTATTGCGCCCCCGCGGCGTCGCAGACCGGCCTGCCGCCGACGAACCAGCGCGCGGTGCCCGCGCTGTTCAGCCGCATCGCGTAGACGTCGACGTCGGCGCCGCGCGCGTCCTCCCAGGTGATGAGCGCGCCGCCGCTGCCGTCCGCGGCAGCCGCGATCCCCGCCTGCTGGCCCCCGGCCGTGCTGACCACCGCGCCGTCGGCGGTCCACTGCTGCGCGCCCCCGCTCGACAGGCGCTGGCCGTAGATGTCGCGGCCGGTCGTGGCCTCGTTGCGGTCGTCCTCCCAGAAGACGAATGCGCCGCCGCTGCCGTCGGGCACGGCGACCGGCTCGGACTGCGCCCCGGCCAGCGCGCACACGGCGGCGCCGCCGGCGCCCCACGTCAACGTGCCCGCCGCGGTCATGCGCTGCGCGTAGATGTCGCCGCCGGCGGCGCGCGTGTCCTGGAAGGCCACCACCGCCACGCCGGGCTCGGAGTTCGTCAAGGAAGGGGCCACCTGTCCCGAGGACGTCCCGGTCACGGCCGTCACGCCGCCGGTGCCCAGCACGCGCGCTCCCGCCGCATTCACACGCTGTAGGTAGACGTGATAGTAGAGCGAGTCGTGGCTGTCGACGGTGGCCACGAAGACGCCGCCCTGCCCGTCACCCGCCAGCTCGAAGTCCACCAGGAAGCCGTAGGTCTGGAAGGCCAGCACGCCGTCGGTCGTCCACAGGCGGGCGCCCGAGGCGTTGAGCCGCTGCACGTAGATGGCCGGCAGGCTGCCCCCGCGCGCGTCGAGCCAGCCGACCACCCAGCCGCCGGCGCCATCCGGCGCCACACGGGCCTGGTACTGGGCGGAAGGGAGCGCACAGACGGCGTCGTTCAGCAGGGGGTCATGGGTCCAGGTGCCGACCGGGGCGCTGGCGCCGGCGGGCCGTGGCGCGACCGCCAGGAGCATCGCCAGGAGCGCCGGGAAGAAGGCCGTTGTCCTGGTGCGATACGTCCGCGACATGGTGCCAGACCTCCGTGCCTGCCAACAGTGTGCAGCCCGGTGTGCCAGGCGATCCGGGCGCCCGGCATCGTATCGTGCCGGCGCGGAAACGCCAAGCCCGAACCGCCCGGGCAGGGTCCCGCCGGTCGGCCCGAAGGTCAGAGCGTGATGCCGTAGCGGTCGCGCAGGACGTTCAGGTGGTGCCGCTCATGCCCCGCGATGAGCCAGGGGATCGCCGACGCCGCCAACTCGACGCCGTTGGCCCGCCCCCGGCGCGCACAGGCCGCCGCGTCGAACGTGCGCAGCAGGCGCAGGTGGTCGGTGCGGGCGACGTGGTGCTCGCGCCACAGGTGGTCCAGCGGCCGCCGCCCGGCGTTGGAATTCTCGCCCCAGACCTTTTCGTCCATTCCCGGCTGCTCGTTGGGCTCGCCGCGGGCGATCCACAGGGCGCGGAACACGAACACGCGCTCGGTGTCCAGCAGGTGCCCCAGCACCTCCTTGACCGTCCACTTGCCGGGCTCGTACCGGTGGTCGCCGGCGGCGTCGTCCAGCTTCTTGAACCCCTCCATCACCGCCAGGCCCTGGCGGCGCAGGAAGAGCAGCACATCCGTGACATCGGCCGGAACCTGGTCGAGGTACTGCTGGTGGTACGGATGGTAGTCGCCGGGAACCGGGCGGCCGAACGCGTTCATGGGATCCCTCCCGGGATGGTTGGCTTGCGGCAGGCGGGCAGGCGCGCGCCCGCTCACCAGGAGCGCCGCGGCGGGCGGGCGCCGCGGTCGTGCGATTCGTTGACGCGCAGCGTGTGGCCGCGCCACGGGGTGCCGTCCAGCTCGGCCACCGCCGGGCCGGCGGCCTCGGCCGCCATGGTCGCGAAGCCGAAGCCGCGCGGCAGCCCCGTCTGCGCATCGCGGACGATCTCGATGTCCGTGGCCTCGCCGAACGGGGCCAGCAGTTCGCGCACGTCGTCGACGGTCGCCTCGGGCGGCAGGTCGCCCAGGTAGATCCGCAGCGGCGCGCTCACTTGACCGTGAGGTCCATCTCGACGGGCACCGTCGCCGGCGCCAGGCACATCTTGTCGTCGCACGCCTGCACGGTCAGCGACAGCTTCACCTTGTGGGCGCCCTTGCGCAGCTTCTCGGGCACGATGGCCTCGGCGTTGATGACCTGCCGGCCGGCAAGGGTCATCACCGTCTCGCCGAAGAACTCGCCGGGCGTGCCGGCGGGATACGTCGCCTCGTATTCCTCGAGCGGGAACGGATCCACCGGGTCGAGGTCGATGCCGATGAAGCTGGTGTCGCCGTGCGCGTAGAGGTGCCAGTGCGGCGCGATGTCCACCGCCACCTGGAACGTGAGGCGCTGGCCGGGAGCCGCCGACAGCAGCTTCTGGCGCGGGGTCACCTTGACGACGTCGCCCGACCCCTTGGGGGCCGCCACGGCGGGCAGGGCCGCGAACAGGGCCAGGCCGAGCACGGCCGCCAGCATGCGCTTCATCACGGGGAACTCCTTACGATTCGGGGTGGCCGTTCTGCTCGAGCAGGCGGTCGGCGGCGCGACGGATCACGCCGACGAGCCGCTCGATGTCCTGCTGCTCCATGTTCCGGTTCTCGACGTTGACCCGCAAGGCCACGCGCCCGTCCAGCATCGTGAAGCTGAACCAGGCATCGCCCTCGCGCTCGACCAGGTCCTGCAACTGCCGATTCAGGCGGTCGTTGACGGCATCGGAGAATCGTAAACCGCCGTCCTCGCGCCGCGGTTCCCAGCGGAAGTTGCAGATGCCCAACGTGTTGGGCCCCAGGATGCGGAAATCGGGCTGCCGGCGCATGCGGGCGGCCATGACGCGCGCCAGCTCGATGTCGTTCTCGACCCAGGCGGCGTACTGGCGCCGCCCGACGGCGCGGATGGCCAGCCACAGCTTGAGCGCGTTCAGGCGCCGGCTGCCCTGGATGCCGTACTGGAAGAAGTTCACCTTGTCGCCGTGGTGGAACCCGCGCCGGTCCGGCGGCGTCGGGACGGGCTCGTCGCCGTGCGCCGCCTCGCCGTCGCGCTGCACCTTCTCCATGTAGTACTCGGGATGCACCAGGAAGCTGCGCCGCAGGAAATCGCCGTCGCGCACCAGGATGCCGCCGCACGAGAACGGCATGTAGAACCACTTGTGCGGGTCGACGGTGATCGAGTCGGCGCGGTCGATGCCCCGCAGCATCGTGCGGTACATCTCGCTGAGCATCACGGCGCCCCCGTAGGCGGCGTCCACGTGGAACCAGCAGTTGGCCTGCTGCGCCAGGGCCGCCAGCCGGTCCAGCTTGTCGATGCTGCCCGTGTTGGTGGTGCCGGCGATGCCGATGATGCACGCCGGGCGCAGGCCCGCCTGCTTGTCGGCATTGATGGCCGCCTCGAGCGCGGCGAGGTCGATGCGGAACAGCTCGTCCACCGGGATGCGGCGCAGCTGCCCGCGGCCGAGCCCGAGCAGGTCGATCGCCTTCTCGAAGCTGTAGTGCGCCTGCGCCGAGACGTAGAACGTCAGCCGCGCCAGGTCGGCGCCGGGCGGCGAGGCGTCATTCACGCGCGACAGGTCGCGGCCCAGGACGCGGTTGATCGCCAGCTTGAGGCCCGTGATGTTGGCCAGCGAGCCGCCGTCGGTCATCGTGCCGAAGCTGCGCTCGGGCAGGCCGAACAGGTCGCACAGCCAGCGGATGACGCGCTTCTCGATGGCCGTGCCCGAGGGCGCGTGCCGCCACGAGGCCGTGTTCTGGTTCATCGCCGCGCAGAGCGCCTCGCTGAAGACGGCAAGCGGCAGGGGCGCCGGGTTCATCATGCCGAAGTAGCGCCGGCTGCCGATGGCCATCGTGTTCGGGAAGACACGGTTGCGGCAGTCCTGCACCAGCTCGGCGAACGGCGTGCCATCCTCGGGCATCGGCTCGGCGAAGGTGTCGTCCAGGCCCGCGGGCGTCAGGGGCCCGTACACGCGCCGGCCCTCGAGGCCCTGCATGTACTCGACCACCAGGTCCACCATCGCGTAGCCCATCTCGCGCAGGCCCACGTCGTCGACGGGGCCGCCTTCGGCCGCGCGTTCGCGCTTGTCGATCGCCGGGTCGTCCGGCTTGCCCGCGGCGAACACTCGCCCGGGACGCAGGTGATCATCGGCGCGACCGGTCACGGGCGCCCCTTTCGGCTTGCGCGCCCGTCGCCCGGAAACGTCCCGGCGGCGATGCGCTCGAGGATGTCCGCGGCGCCGCCGTCGGCCACCGCCCCGGTGACGTGGTCGGCCTGCGCGGCCACGTCGTCGGGACTGCCCGCCATCGCGACGCTGACGCCCGCGTAGGCGAACATGTCCAGGTCGTTGTAGTTGTCGCCGATGGCGACGGTGCACTCGGCGGCGATCCCGCAATGGGCGCCCAGCGTGCGCAGGCCGGCCCCCTTGTCGCTGCCGATGCGGAAGGCCTCGGCCCAGTAGTAGGCGCCGTCGCCCATCAGCGAGCGCGTGTTGATCACCTTGACGCGGCCCGGCAGCTCGCGCGCGATCGCCGCGCTGAGCGCCATGATGCGCGCCTGCTCGTCGATGGTCCCCACCTCGAGGGCCTGCTGCCAGTCGAGGGCCAGCAGGTCGTCCACGACCTCGAGGCCGCCGGTGTTGGCGCGTCGCCCGGCCAGGTAGCGCCCGAGGACGTCGTTGACCGGGCGTTCCTCGTGGCGCAGCAGGCCGCCGTCGTCATCGGTACCATACACCATCGGCACCGTCCCGTGGTCGCGGAACAGGCGGACCAGCGCCCGCACCTCGTCGCCGCCCAGCACGTTGCAGGCGATGCGCCGGCGCGGCCGGTCCGCCCAGACCACCGCCCCGTTCAGCAGCACCAGGGGCAGGTCGTCCGGCATCCAGCCCGAACGGTGCAGCAGGCCGGTGGTCGAGTTCAGGTTGCGTCCGGTGCACAGCGCGACGACGTGGCCGGCGCGGCGCACGGCCTCGAGCGCCGCGATCTCGCGCGGGCGCAGGACCTCGTCGAACTCCGTGTCCAGCAGCGTGCCGTCGACGTCGACGGCGACCAGCCACCGCCCCTGCCCCGCCGTGGCGCCCTTCATCCGGTGATCCTGAACGTCGTGAGGTCCCCGCTCTCAGGGCTCCAGGTGGTTTCGCAGCGGTCGACCCGGGCGCGCGCCGGGCCCTGCGCGGCCCACGCGGCCAGCGCCTCCAGCGCGGCGCGCTCCCCCTCGGCGACGACCTGCACGGTGCCGTCGACGCGATTGCGCGCCCAGCCGGCGACACCCAGGCGCCCGGCCTGCTCGGCGGCGTGCCAGCGGAAGCCGACGCCCTGGACACGACCGGTGATGATCATCTCGAGGCGCTCCAAGCCGGCCTGCCTTCCGTTCGCGGGATCACTTCTCGACCCAGGGGGTCGGCAGCAGCTCGAGTTCCGGGTCCAGCCAGCGCCGGGCGGCTGCCGCCAGGGCCGAGGCCAGCGGTCGCCCGTTCGGCTCGATGCCGTCGGTCGCGAAGTCGAACTCGCCGTACAGCTGCCGCAGGTCGCGCCCGTACATCACGCTCAGCCCGATGGGATGACGTCCATCGCGGGCCGTGACGAAGCCGATGGTCCAGGCATCGTCGAGAAGCTCGCCGAGCAGCTTGTCGACCACCGCGTCGGCGTCCAGCAGCAGGTAACCGCCCTCGAACGCGAACACCCGCACCTCGCCGACGGCGTGGGTGAAGGTCTCGCGCTTGCGGCGCCACGAAAGCGTCAGGTCCTGCGGGGCCAGCTCGGCCAGCCGCAGGGTCGCCGAGACGCGCAGGCTGCCCGGGTGGTAGCCGACGATGCTGTACGGCAGGGGAAAATCCAGGGGACCGTCGAAGGTGATGACCCATTCGGCCCGCACCGCGACGCCGGGGTAGCGCCCCGCGGTTCCGTCGGCCGGACGCCGGCGCTCGAGGGTCGCCAGGCGCGCCACGGGCAGTCGCGAGGGGCGGCCGCGGGAGTTCGCGAAGGCCGTCAGGTCCGCGCCGCGCCAGACGCCCACCGAGTCGGCCTCGGCCATCCCGATGACGAAGGCGAAGAACGGCTCGAGGATCGTGTCCGGGGC
>CAINDZ010000553.1 GCA_903847545.1 uncultured bacterium
GACGCGCACGCCGGTGCCGGCCTGTCCGTTTTCGTCCGGATACGGGAATGCTTTATCAAAGAGACGGCCCGGCACTTCCCAGCCTCCGAACCCTCCCGGCGGGGGCCCTCGGGAGCCTGTCGGCAGGGCCTTCGCCGTGGTACATTGGCGGCGGCCACCAACCCGCCAAGGGGGAGCAAGACCATGGAATACCGTTTCTTGGGCAAGTCCGGCCTGAAGGTCTCGGCGCTGTCGTACGGCGCCTGGGTGACGTTCGGCGACCAGGTCGACACCGACCTGGCCTACCGGTGCATGACCGCCGCGTTCGACGCCGGCGTGAACTTCTTCGACAACGCCGAGGCCTACGGCGGCGGGCGCGCCGAGACCATCATGGGCGAGGCCCTCAAGCGGGCCGGCTGGCGGCGCAGCGACGTGGTCGTCTCGACAAAGATCTTCTGGGGCGGCCAGTACGCCGGGCCGGGCCAGCCGCACCGCAAGGGCGTCAATGACGTCGGCCTGTCGCGCAAGCACATCATCGAGGGCACGAACGCGGCGCTGGGCCGTCTGCAGCTTGAATACGTCGACCTGCTGTTCTGCCACCGTCCCGACCTGGACACCCCGCTGGAAGAGACCGTGCGCGCGATGGACTTCCTGGTGAACCAGGGCAAGGCGCTGTACTGGGGCACCAGCGAGTGGTCGGCTGCGCAGATCCGGCAGGCGTACGACATCGCGCGCCGCGAGCACCTTGTGCCGCCGACGATGGAACAGCCGCAGTACAACATGTTCCATCGCGACCGCGTCGAGGTGGAGTACGCGCCGCTGTACGACGAGATCGGGCTGGGCACCACCATCTGGAGTCCCCTGGCCTCGGGCATCCTGACGGGCAAGTACAACGACGGCATCCCCGCCGATTCGCGGCTGGCGCTGCCCGACTACGGCTGGCTGCGGCCGATCGTCGAAGGTCCCGGCGGCGCGGCCAAGCTGGCGACCGTCGGCAGGCTGGCGCCGCTGGCCAAGGAGCTGGACGCGTCGCTGGCGCAGCTGGCCATCGCCTGGTGCCTGGCCAACGACGACGTGAGCACGGTGATCCTGGGCGCGTCGAAGGTGGCGCAGCTGACGGACAACCTGGGCGCGCTGGAGGTGGCCGAGCGCCTGACCCCGGACGTGCTCGAGCGCATCGAGGACATCCTGGGCAACCGGCCGAAGCCCGAACAGAACTGGCGGGGTATGTAGCATGAAAGGAATGGCAGCCGTCATGGTCTTCCTCAGCATCGCCGGCGGCGCCGGCGGATCCGGCGCAACGCCGGCACGCCCCAATCCCCTGCTTGCGGCCTGGGACACGCCCGAGGGGACGCCGCCGTTCGCGCAGGTGGAGCTGGCCGACATCGAGCCGGCGATGATCGAGGCGATGGCGCAGCACGACGCCGAGATCGCGGCGATCGCCGGCAACGCCGAGTCCCCCACCTTCGCCAACACCGTCGAGGCGCTCGACCGCGCGGGCGCGCTGCTGACGCGCGCCGGCGCCGTGCTGGCGACGCTCAACGGCACCTGCACCAGCGACTCGCTGCAGGCGATCTCGCGCCGGCTGGCGCCGCTGCGCTCGCAGCACGAGGATGCCATCCGCCTGAACCCCGCGCTGTGGGCGCGCATCGACGCCCTGCACGCGAAGGCGGACGCGCTGGGGCTCGAGCCCGAGCAGCGGCGGCTGCTGGACGAGACCTGGAAGGGCTTCCGGCGCGGCGGCGCCGAGCTGGCGGGCCCGGACCGCGAGCGGCTGCGGGCCATCAACCAGGAGTTGTCGCTGCTGGGCCTGCAGTTCGGCGAGAACATCCTGAAGGAGACGAACCGCTTCGAGCTGGTGATCACCGACCCGGCCGACCTGGCGGGGCTGCCGCCGGCGCTGGTCGAGGCCGCGGCCGAGACGGCCACGCGTCGCCACAAGGAGGGCGCGTGGGTCTTCACGCTGCAGGGTCCGAGCCTGTTCCCCTTCCTGCAGTACAGCGAACGGCGCGACCTGCGCGAGAGGATGTACCGCGGCTACCTGGCGATGGGCAGCCACGGCGACGAGCTGGACAACCGGGCGCTGCTGGCGAAGACGGCGGCGCTGCGGCTCGAGCGCGCGAAGCTGCTGGGATTCGCGACGCACGCCGACTTCGTGCTGGAAGAGAACATGTCCGCGCGCCCGTCCAACGTGTACGGGCTGCTGAACGAGCTGTGGACGCCGGCGCTGGCGCGCGCCAAGGCCGAGGCCGCGGACATGCAGAAGCTGGTCGACGCCGAGGGCGGCGGCTTCACGCTGCAGGGCTGGGACTGGTGGTACTACGCCGAGAAGGTGAAGAAGGCGCAGTACGACCTGGACGAGAACATGCTGCGCCCCTACTTCGAGCTCGAGCGCGTGCGGGCCGGCCTGTTCGAGGTGGTCCACCGCCTGTACGGCCTGACGTTCAGCGAGCGCCACGATGTGCAGGTGTGGGACCCCGAGGTGAAGGTATACGATGTCCTGGACGCCGACGGCACGCTGCTGGCCGTCTGGTACAGCGACTACTTCCCGCGCGACGGCAAGCGCGGCGGGGCCTGGATGAGCTCGCTGCGCAAGGAGCGGCTCGACGGCGACAAGCGCGTGGCGCCCCTGGTCTACAACGTGGGCAACTTCACGCGCCCCACGGCCGGCATGCCGGCCCTGCTGAGCGCGGACGAGGTCCACACGATGTACCACGAGTTCGGCCACGCGCTGCACGGCATGCTTTCGCAGTGCCGCTACGAAGGTCTCAGCGGCACGGCCGTGGCGCGCGACTTCGTCGAGTTGCCCAGCCAGGTGCTGGAGAACTGGGCTCTCGAGCCGCAGGTGTTGGACCTGTACGCGAGGCACTGGCAAACGGGCGAGCCCATCCCCGCCGACCTGGTCGCGAAGCTGCAGAAGGCGAAGCACTTCAACCAGGGCTTCGAGACGGTCGAGTACCTGGCCGCCTCCTACCTGGACATGGACTGGCACACGATCGGCGACCCGGCGACCTTCGCGGCGCTCGACGTCGACCGGTTCGAGAAGGGCTCGCTGGAACGCATCGGGCTGATCGACGCCATCGCGCCGCGGTACCGCAGCCCCTACTTCCGGCAC
>CAINDZ010000554.1 GCA_903847545.1 uncultured bacterium
TGGCCGAACGCGCGAAGGCCGGCGGCCTGGACATCCTGCTCGACCTGCACTACTCCGACACCTGGGCCGACCCGGGACACCAGGCCCCGCCCGCGGCGTGGTCGGGACTGGCGCTGCCCGCGCTGGCCGATAGCGTGCGCATGTACACGCGCGACATGCTGCGGGCCTTCGCCGCGCGCGACGCCACGCCGCGCATCGTGCAACTGGGCAACGAAATCACCGGCGGCATGCTGTGGGATACCGGCCGCGTCACCGGCGCCCTCGACGACGATGCGCACTGGGACGCCCTGGCCACGCTGCTGGCCGCAGCCGCCGCCGGCGTCGACGAGGCGCTGCCCGCGGCCCGCAGGCCCCGCGTGATGCTCCACCTCGACCGTGGCGGCGACAACGCCGGCGCGCGCCGCTGGCTGGACCGCGTCACGGCCCGCGGCGTGCCGTTCGACATGATCGGCCTGTCGTACTACCCCTGGTGGCACGGCACGACCGGGGCCCTGGCCACGAACCTGGTCGACCTCGCCGCGCGCTACGACCGCGACGTCATGGTCGTCGAGACCGCCTACCCGTGGACGCTGGGCTGGCAGGACGACATGCACAACCTGGTCGGGCTGCCTTCGCAGTTGCTGCCGGAGTACCCGGCGACGCCCGCAGGCCAGGCGGCGTTCGCGGCGCGCCTGCTGGAGGTCGTGCGCGCCGTGCCCGGCGACCGCGGCGCGGGCGTGGTGTGGTGGGCTGGTGACTGGATCACGGCGCCGCGGGCGGGCTCGGCCTGGGAGAACCTGGCGCTGTTCGACGGGAAGGGCCGGGCGTTGCCGGCCCTGTCGACGCTGGGCGGCGAACCCTAGAAGCGGTAGCTGAAGTAGACGTCGGCGCTGTTCCGGTCGAAGTAGACCAGGGTGGCGAAGTCCCGCGAGATCCCGCTCGACAGCACCGCCGAGGCGGCGGTCACCACGAAGTCGTCGACCTGCGGGCAGCCGCGGCCCAGCATCGCGTCGTTCACGATTTCCTTACCGGCACCAATGATGACGCCGGCCTTCCAGCCGGCGTCGGGGCTCGCCAGGGAGCCGACGACCGTCGAGATGGCGCCGCCCACGGCGGCATGCTTCGCCAGGTCCGTGCGGTGGGGAGCGAAGTCGCGAGCCTGGCGGAAGGAGAAGGCCGTCTCGGCCGCACCCTGGAAGGCCCTGTCCAGGCGCGAGTTCTCGGAAGCGGAGGCCGATGCGGCAAGGATGCTGGCCAGGATGATGATAGGCAGACCCGTCTTGCGCATTCTTATAGCCTTTCTTCGATGTCGCTCCTTCGGTCAGGGTTGGACTTCGTGTCCCGGCTTCCTTTGAGTGCCCGTTCCCTTACTTGATCTATTGTGCCATATTTTAAGTAAACATGTCAACAGCCAAATTTATGGCAGGGGCCTGGACGTGGCGATTTCCGGGGGAAACGGGCAGATCGGGCCGCTGGTCAGGCGTCCCGGACGCGCAGCCGCGTCTCGAGGTCGGCCTCGGTCAGGCCGTGCAGCGCATCGAGGAACTGCGGCCAGAAGGTGCCGGGGCCGCCGCACCTGGCGGCAGCGATCTCGCCGGCGACGCCCATGACGACCATGGCGTGGGCCGCGGCCGCATGAGCATCGGGATTGATCGCGACGAAGGCGGCCGTCACCGCGGACGCCGTGCAACCGAGCCCCGTGATGCGCGGCATCAGCGGGTGCCCGTTGCCGACGCGCGTGGTGGCGCCGGCCGAGACGATGATGTCCACGGGGCCGCTCACCGACACCGCGCACCCGTACGCGCGCGTCAGGCCCTGCGCCGCGGCCTCGGCCTCGCTGGTCGCGTGCACGCTGTCGACGCCGCGCGTGGTGGCGACCGACCCGGCCAGCGCCATGACCTCGGAGGCGTTGCCGCGGATGACCGCCGGCCCGCTGCCCGCGGCCAGGGCCAGCGCGGTCGTGGTCCGGTAGGTGCTGGCGCCGGCGCCCACGGGATCGAGCACGACCGGCACGCCGCGCGCCTTCGCGCAGGCGCCGGCCTTCAGCATCGCCTCGACCCA
>CAINDZ010000555.1 GCA_903847545.1 uncultured bacterium
CGAGCGCACCGATTACGACGTGGCGCAGACCGAGTTCGGCACGTACCCGATGACGACCGTCGGCGGCGACACGCTGCTGTTCCCCACCCAGCGGGCGACCGGCACGGTGGAGGACGAGACCAACAAGAGCAAGTACAAGGCCCTGTCGGCGCGCGCCCAGCTCAACGTCTTCGACGGCTTCGCCAAGTACGGCACGCTCAGCAGCGCGAAGCACGGGCTCGAGGCTGCCGATGCGAGCACCGGCTACGCGCACGAGCGCGTGATCGAGTCGGTCGTCGCCGCGTACTTCAACCTGGTGCGGTACCAGGAGCTGGCCAAGGTGGCGCGCGACTCGCGCGACCAGGCCGCCAAGGAACTCGAGCGGATGGAGACCTACTTCCGCCTGGGCAGCGCCGCCAAGAGCGACGTGCTGCAGCAGCGCGTGCAGCTGGAGAACACCAAGCTGGCGGTCGTGGTCGCCGACAACAACATCCAGCAGGGCATCGCCAACCTGGCCTACGCCATGAACCGCCCCCTGGCGGCGTCGTTCGCCGTCGACGGCGGCATGCTGGCGGCCGACTTCGCGGTCGAGGACGTCGCGGCGCTCTACGACGAGGCGCTGCGCAACCGCCTGGACCTGCAGGGCAGCGAGCAGAACGTCGAGGCCCGCCGGGGCGACGCCAAGGCGGTGGCCGGCGGCCTGCTGCCGCGCCTGGACCTGTTCGGCAACTACAACCGCGACAACAACGAGTCGCCCTACAAGTTCGGCGCCCAGATCTCGTCGTCGGTGTCGTACGGCGCCTCGGTGTCGTGGAACGTGTTCGACCGCATGCAGACCATCACCAGCGTCTCCAAGGCGAAGGCGAACGTGCGCATCGCCGAGTACCAGCTGCAGCAGGCGCGCATGAACGCACAGGTCGAGATCCGCCAGCTGCACAACGCGCTGGTCGAGGCGCGCGAGCGCGCCAACGTGAGCCAGGAGACCATCATCCAGGCCGAGGAGGGCCTGCGGCTGGCGCAGGAGCGCTTCCGCGTGGGCGCCGGCACGGCGCTGGACGTGGTGGTCGCGCAGGTGAACCTGGCGACGGCCCGCTCGCAGGAAGTGCAGGCCAAGTGCGACTTCCTCATCGCGCGCGCCAGCCTGGACCGCGCCCTCGGCCGCACCAGCGCCCTGGCGGCGAACTGACATGGCCGGCGAAGGCATGGGCCAGGGCGCGTCCGGCGAGGTCCTGATCGCCGTCCACGACCTGCACAAGACCTACACCGTCGGCACGCAGTCCGTGCCGGCGGTGCGCGGGGTCGACCTTGAGATCCGCCGCGGCGAGTACGTGGCCATCATGGGCACCAGCGGTTCGGGCAAGTCGACGCTGATGAACATGCTGGGCTGCCTCGACACGCCGACCAGCGGCTCGTACCGGCTGAACGGCGTCGAGGTCAGCACGCTGACCGACGACCAGCTTGCCGACATACGCAACCGGGAGATCGGGTTCGTCTTCCAGACGTTCAACCTGCTCCCGCGCAGCACGGCGTCGCAGAACGTGGAGCTGCCCCTGGTCTACGCCGGGGTCAAGCCGGCCGCGCGCCAGCCGCGCGTAGTCGAGGCGATCCGGGCCGTCGGCCTGGCGGACCGGGCCACGCACAAGCCGAACGAGCTGTCGGGCGGGCAGCGGCAGCGGGTGGCGATCGCGCGCGCGCTGGTCAACCATCCGTCGCTGATCCTGGCAGACGAACCCACGGGCAACCTGGACTCGGCCACCTCGGACGAGATCATGGGGCTGCTCAAGGGCCTGAACGACGCCGGCCACACCATCGTCCTGGTCACGCATGAGCCGGACATCGCGGCCCGCTGCCGGCGCATCGTCCGCCTGGCGGACGGCCGCATCGTCAGCGACGTGCCGGTGACGCCAGCAGCCTGACCCCGGCCGCCTGACTTCGGCCGCCTGACGCCGGCGGGCCCTTCCCGGCCCGGGATCAAGTCGCCGCCCGTCCTGCCGATCCCCTTCCCGAGGCCGCGTGACGGCCGGGGTTCGGGGTTCCGACGGGACGGGCGGATGTATTTCTTCTACTTCTATCCCCTCGGCCTGGACCGCCCGATCGGGCGTCGCCCCGTGTTGACCTGGGCCCTGATGGCGGCGCTCACCGTTGTCTACGTGTGGCAGCGCTGGCTGGCGCCCGCGACCGGCCAGGATCCCTTCGACTTCGTCTTCTTCCCCGGCAACGACCGCCCCTGGACCGTGCTGACGGCCGTGTTCCTGCACGGCTCCTGGCTGCACCTGCTGGGCAACCTGCTCTACCTGCACGTGCTGGGACCGCCGCTGGAGGACCGTCTCGGGCGCTGGGCCCTGGCCGGGCTGATCGTGGTGCTCGGCGTGGGGGGCAACCTCGCGCACGGCGTGACGTCGGTGTTCGGCTGGTTCGGCCAGGCGGACGTCGGCGTGATGGGCGCCTCGGGCGCCATTGCCGGCCTGATGGCCCTGGTCCTGCTGAGGCTGTACAGCGCGCGCGTGGTGGTCGCGTGGTGGGTGTTCGCCCCGCTGGGCGGGCAGAATCGCGTGGGCCGTTCGTCGGTGCCGGTGCCGTGGGCCGTGCCGCTGTGGGTGCTGCTGCAGGTGATCCAGATGCTGCTGGCCCCGCTCACCGGGACCACTGTCAGCTTCGGGGCGCACCTCGGCGGCTTCGCGCTCGGCGTGCTGGCGGGCCTGGCGCTGGGCGAGGCGCGCGCCGGTCGCGCCGAGGCCGCCGCGAGCCGCGCCCGCGCGTACTTCCGCGGCGGGCACTTCCTGCCGGCGGTCGGCGCCTGGACCGAGGTGCTGGCAGCGCGCCCCGACGACGTGGAGGCCATGACCGGGCTGGCGCGCGCGCTGGCGCTGGGCGGGCAGGTCGACGAGGCGGGCCGCGCGTGGCGCCGCCTGTGGGACCGGTTGCGTCGCGAGCGGCGCCTGGGCGAGGCGTTGCTGGCGTACGACGAGGCGGCGCGCGCGGGACTGGGCGGCATGCTGTCGGCGGCCGAGCTGGCCGAGGTCGCGCGGCTGAAGGAACTGCAGGGTGACCATCGCGGAGCGCTCGATGTCTACCAACGCCTCTACCAGCGGCATCCCGGCGAGCCCCAGGGCCAGCGCGCCCTCGTGCGGATCGTCGTGCTGTGCCGGGGCGGGGTGGGCGATGCCGAGGCGGCCGCGGGCTGGCTGGAAGAGGCCCGCCGCATGTTGCCGGCGGGCCCGTGGCGCGACATGCTCGAGCGCGAGTTCAGTCCGGCAGCAGGGCCCGGTGCAGGCGGGCCGGCAGGTCGCCCGGCTCGGCTCCATCCAGCAGGATCCTGAGCGTCGAGCCGTCGGCGCGCAGGCGCCAGGGTCGGCCGTCGGCCAGGTCGCGCAGCGCGTCGAGGTGGCGGTGCACCTGCAGCCAGCTGTCGGGCCGGCCGCCCGCCAGGCTGATGCACGACAGGTCGGCCTGCCAGTCGACGGTGCCCGCGCCGGCGACATCGACGTCGCGCAGCAGCCGCGGCAGTTCGACCAGCGCCGCGGCCGGCGCCACGACCTCCCAGCGGAACCCGTCGTTCACGTCCAGCCACTCGGCGATCGTCCGCGCGGGGTCCAGCCGCTCGAGCAGCAGCGCGCGCCAGGCGCGCGTCAGGTCGTGGTCGGCGGTGACGAGCCGCAGGCGGGCCACCGACGGCGTGACGGTCATGGCGAGCGGCCGGTAGCGGCTTTGCGACTCGACGGCCGGGGCGCCGGCGGGCGGGATCGCGGGCGCCGCGGCGGATGCGGATGCGACCGTGGCCCGCGGCTCGTCGCCGGCGGGCGCGCCGATGACGGTGCCCGGCCGGTCGTGGAAGCTGGAGCGCACCACCAGCGTCACGCCGTGGCGCGCGGCGTACTCGACCGCGCGCAGGTGGACCACGCCGCAGCCGGAGGCGGCGATCTTCTCCATCTCTTCCCAGGTCAGCCGCTCGAGCAGGCGCGCATCGGGCACGCGCGACGGGTCGGCCGTCATCACGCCGTCGACGTCCTTGAGGATCTCGCAGCGCACGGCGCCCAGCGCCGCGGCCAGCGCGACGGCTGTCGTGTCCGAGCCGCCACGGCCGAGCGTGGTGATCTCCTTGGCCAGGCTGACGCCCTGGAAGCCGGCCACCACGACCGCCTGCCCGCGCGCGAGCGCCTCGCGCACGCGGTCGCCGCGCACCTCGAGGATGCGCGCATCGCTGTGGCTCGTGTCGGTGATGATGCCGCACTGGCTGCCCGTCAGGCTCAGCGCGGGGACGCCCTCGCCGGCAAGCGCCATCGCCAGAAGGCTCGCCGTGATGCGCTCGCCCACCGACAGCAGCATGTCCAGCTCGCGGCGCGGCGGTTCGAGGTTGGCCTGCCGGGCCAGCACGAGCAGGTCGTCCGTCGTGTCGCCCATGGCGCTGACGACGACGACGAGGCGGTGGCCGCGATCGCGCGCGCGACGCAGGTCGGCCGCGACCTCCTTCAGGCGCTCGACGGTGGCCAGGCTGGAGCCGCCGTACTTGCGGACGAGAATGCCCGCGTCCGGGGCGCCCGCGTGGGGAGCGCCGTCAGCGGGGCCGGCAGCGGGAGTGGGGGACGGTTCCGTCACGCGGGGCCTTTCGCCGAACAGGGACTTTCAACAGGCGCCGGGCCAGGCGCGGGGCGTGGCGGCGCATGGAGCCCATTATGATGTTCAGACCGGTGGAAGCACAAGACAATGCACATCCGGCCGGGCGCCTGGCGCCGGGCGGTGACCGCGCCGTGGACGAGGAGCCCGCCGCGGCGGCCGACCGGCACGCCGAGGCGTGCGAGCGCCTGCGCCGCTTCGGCCCGAGGGCCTTGTCGGACGCCGAGTTGCTGGGCTGGCTGCTCGATCGCCGGGGGGCGCCCGACCCGTTCGCGGCCGCCCGCGCGGTGCTGGCCGAGCTGCCCCTGGCCGACCTGGCGGGAGCGACCGCCGGGCGGCTCGGGGCGCTGCCGGGGGTGGGGCC
>CAINDZ010000556.1 GCA_903847545.1 uncultured bacterium
CCCTGGTGCCGCCGCTGGTGGGCCTGGCCCGCCGTCCGCGCGTGGCGGTGCTGCAGCTGCCGGGCGTCAACTGCGAGGACGAGTCCGCGCGCCTGCTGCGGGCGCTGGGCGCCGAGGCCGAGGTCTTCCGCTGGACGCGCCCGGCAGCCGAGCTGGCCGCCTTCGACGGCTTCCTGGTGCCCGGCGGCTTCTCGTACCAGGATCGTGTCAGGGCCGGCGCGGTCGCGGCCAAGGACCCGCTGCTGGACGTGCTGCTCGAGGAGAGCGGCCACGGCAAGCCCGTGCTGGGCATCTGCAACGGCTGCCAGGTGCTGGTCGAGGCCGGCCTGGTGCCCGGCCTGCAGCCCGGCCGCATCGAGGTCGCGCTGGCCGCGAACCGGCAGCCGGGGCGGCGCGGCTACCTGTCGCGCTGGGTCGCGCTCGAGGCGCACCCGCAGGCCCGCACGCCGTTCGTCGAGGGGCTGGCCGGCACGCTGCCGCTGCCCATGGCCCACGCCGAGGGGCGCTTCACGCACGCCGACCCGGCCATGTTCGCGCGGCTGGCGACCGGCGGCTACGTGGCGCTGCGCTACGCGCCGCTGGGCGGGCGCGCCGACGGCAACCCGAACGGATCGCTGCTGGACGTGGCCGCGCTGACGAACGGCCGTGGGAACGTGCTGGCGATGATGCCGCACCCCGAGCGCGCGGCGCTGCTGCGCATGGTGCCCGAGGACCTGCCGCACGCGTGGGGTCGCCTGCGCCGCCGCGCCGCGGGTGATGCCGGCCGCCTCGAGGGCGCCGGTCCGGGCGCGTTCCTGTTGCACCGGCTGGTCGAGCTATGCTGACGGGAGAGGGCATGAGCCGTGGGCCGATGTTGACGCTGGTGACCGGCCACAAGGGCGTGGACCTGCACGCCGCGACGGCGCGACGCGTGATGCAGGACCGCCTGGCAGGCGGCGACCGGCTGGCCGACCTGCGCCGTTGCGCGTTCCATGTGTTTGGGGGCGCCGTCGGCGGGCCGGGTGCGGTGGCGCCCGGCATCGACGAGCTCCTGGCGACGGGGCGCTACTTCAACCCGAACAAGCACCACTACGGGTGCTTCGCCTCGGCGGCGTCCTTCGCCTGGGAACAGGGCGAGGGCCAGGCGCTGCCGAAGGACTGGCCGGGGCAGGCGCAGTCGTCCGACCGGGGCGTGGTCACGGCGACGCTGTGGGACGACCTGCTGGGCGGCGCGGCGCCGGCCGGCTGCACCGCCATCGACGTGGCGGCCTGGGAACGCGGGCAAACGTCGGCCGTGGTCAGCGGGTCCCTCTGGCGGCTGGTGCTGCGAGGCGAGGCGGCGACGGCGCCGGCGGTCGCGGCAACGCTGGCCGTGGCGAGGGGCGGGCACGACGGCCTGCTGGTGAACCCGCACATGGAATGCTGGCTGGTGGCGGCCGGGACCCTGGGCGCATGAGGACGGTCAGCGACAGCGACGGGCAGGAGGCGCGATGAGCACAGTCAGGCATGGGGCGCGCGACGCCGGGACCCGCCACTGGCGCGAGGAGTGCGGCGTCGTCGGCATCGCCGGCGTGGACGGCGCGGCCGAGCTGGCCTCGCTGGCCCTGCACGCCCTGCAGCACCGCGGCCAGGAGAGCGCGGGCATCACCGTGGCCGACGGGCACCGCCTGCTGACGCACAAGCGCATGGGCCTGGTCGCCGACGTGTTCGACGAGGCGACTACGCGGGGACTGACCGGCGGCTGGGCCATCGGCCACGTGCGGTACAGCACCACCGGCTCGAGCCAGTTGCTCAACGCGCAGCCGCTGCAGGCGGCCTCGCACCGCGGCACGGTCGCACTGGCGCACAACGGCAACCTGGTCAACGCGCACGAACTGCGCCGCGAGATGGAGCTGCAGGGTTCCATCTTCTCGACCACCAGCGACACCGAGGTGTTCCAGCACCTGCTGGCGCGGCACCCCGGCGACAACGTCGAGGATGCGCTGATGGACGTGCTGCCGCGCGTCCTGGGCGCCTACAGCCTGGTCGCGCTCGTGCGCGACAAGCTGATCGCCGTGCGCGACCCGCATGGCTTCCGGCCGCTGTGCCTGGGCCGGTACCGGGACAGCTACGTGGTGGCCAGCGAGAGCTGCGCCTTCGACATCATCGGCGCGCGCTACCTGCGCGACATCGCCCCGGGCGAGATGGTCGTGCTGGGCGCGGGCGAGCTCTCGAGCCGCAAGCTGCCGGTGCGGGCGCCCGAGCGCCGGTGCGTGTTCGAGCACGTGTACTTCTCGCGGCCCGACAGCATCGTGTTCGGGCAGCACGTCGAGGGGGCGCGGCGCCGCTGCGGCGAGATCCTCGGCCGCGAGTCGCCGGTCGACGCCGACCTGGTCTGCGCGGTGCCCGACAGCAGCAACACCGCGGCGCTCGGCTACGCGCGCGCGACGGGACTGCCGTACGAGCTGGCGCTGATCCGGAACCACTACGTGGGCCGCACGTTCATCTCGCCCGCGCAGAAGGTCCGCGACATGTCCGTGCGCATCAAGTTCAACCCCGTGGCCGAGGTCGTGGCGGGCCGGCGCGTGGTGATGATCGACGACTCCATCGTGCGCGGCACGACCATGCGCAAGCTGGTCAAGCTGGTGCGCGGCGCGGGGGCGAAGGAAGTGCACCTGCGCATCGCGTCGCCGCCCGTGACCAACCCGTGCTACTACGGCATCGACACGCCGGTGCGCAACGAGCTGATCGCCTCGAGCCACACGGTCGACGAGATCGCCACGTACCTGCGCGTCGACTCGCTGGCCTACCTGTCGCTGGCCGGCCTGCGCGAGGCCGTCGGCGACAAGGACAACCATTGCCACGCGTGCTTCACCGGCGAGTATCCGGTGGCGTTCGCCGAGGAGGCCGGCCGCGATGCCATCGAGCGCGCCGCCGGCGTCCGCATTCCCGTCAAGCCCCTGCTGCCGTCGGACGGAGCCTGACCTGGAGAACCGAGATCCGGAGGACAACGAGCAGATGAGCCGCAACAGCGCGCCGGCGCCGGGACGTCCCTGGCAGCCGGCGCCCGCTTTCGACAACCCCGAGGCGATCACCGACGCCCTGCACCGCCGGCTGCTGCCCAACGTGACGGCGCCCGGCCGCTACGTCGGCGGCGAGATCGGCACCACGCGCGAGGGGTTCTCGCGCGACCGCGTCTCGGTGCTGCTGGCGTTCCCGGACGTGTACGAGGTGGGCATGTCCCACCAGGGCCTGCGCATCCTCTACGCTTTGCTCATGGAGCGCGCGGGCGCCTTCTGCGACCTCGCCTTCACGCCATGGACCGACATGGAAGAGGCGATGCGCGCCATCGGGCTGCCGCTGCACGGGCTCGAGTCGCGGCAGCCGGCGCGACGGTTCGACCTGGTCGGCTTCTCGCTCGGGTACGAGCTGGGCTACACGAACATGTTGACGATGATCGACCTGGCCGGGTCGCCGCTGCGCGCGCGCGACCGCGGCGATGACGACCCGATCTACATTGCCGGCGGCTCGTGCGTGCTCAATCCCGCCGTGGTGGGCCCGTTCCTGGACCTGCTGGTGCTGGGCGACGGCGAGGACGTCATCCAGGAGATGGCCCGCGTGCTGGCCGACGCCAAGGCGCGCGGCGAGACGCGGGCGCGCAAGCTCGAGCGCCTGCGCGCGCTGCCGGGCATCTGGTGGGAGGGCGTCGAGGGCCCGGTGCGCTCGCGCGTGGTGAAGGACCTCAACGACTACCCGCCGCCGCGGCAGGTGGTGCCGGTCATCGAGCCGGTCCACGACCGCGTGGCGCTCGAGGTCATGCGCGGCTGCGTGCGGGGCTGCCGTTTCTGCCAGGCGGGCATGATCACGCGGCCCGTGCGCGAGCGCGACGCCGCCCAACTGGTCGAGGCGGCGCAGCGCGGGCTGGCCGAGTCGGGGCACGACGAGGTCTCGCTGCTGAGCCTGTCGACGGGTGACTACACCGGGCTGGGCGAGACCGTGGCCGGCATCCAGGACGCGCTCGACGGCGAGCACACCAACCTGGTGCTGCCCAGCCTGCGCGTCGACTCGGTCGACGAGGGACTCTACGAGCGCATCAGCCGCGAGCGTCCGGCCAGCTTCACGTTTGCGCCCGAGGCCGGCAGCGCCCGGCTGCGCGACGTGGTGAACAAGAACATCACCGACGACGAGATCA
>CAINDZ010000557.1 GCA_903847545.1 uncultured bacterium
ACGCCGAATGCCACGGGCCTGAGCGCGAAGCTGGTCGTCGTCAGCACGAACACCGCCGACGGCACGTCGGGCCAGGTGAAGGCCGGCTGGCCGGTCGACCTGCCGGGCAGCTCCGAGGCCAGCCCGGTGGTGGGCGACCTGGACGGCGACGGCGTGCCCGAGATCGTGCAGGGCATCGGCGGCGGCGACGTCGGCGCGCCCTACAACCTGTACGTCTACCATGCGGACGGGCAGCCGATGAACGGCTTCCCGATCACCCTGACCGGCCCGGTGCGCACCTCGCCGGTGATCACCGACATCGAGGGCGACCAGGACGTCGACCTGGTCTACGGCGGCTGGGACTTCCTGTGCCACATCTGGGACCTGCCGTACGCCTACGACGGCGGCAAGGTGCCCTGGCCGACGTACAAGGGCGACATGAAGCGCGACGGCGTCTACTCGGCGCCCGGCGTCTCGGGCGTGGGCCCGCTGCCGGCCGTGCCGGCCGCCGCCGTGGCGCTG
Organism: uncultured bacterium; assembly: GCA_903847545.1. Classification (GTDB taxonomy): domain Bacteria; phylum Krumholzibacteriota; class Krumholzibacteriia; order LZORAL124-64-63; family LZORAL124-64-63; genus CAINDZ01. The sequence continues at coordinate 502 of CAINDZ010000557.1, forward strand.
GACCGGCCGTACCCGAACCCGTTCAACCCGTCGGTCTCGGTGCGGCTGTACGTGGATGCGACGCGGCCGCTGACGCTCGGCGTCTACGACGTGCGCGGCCACCTCGTGCGCACGCTGCACCAGGGACCGGCGGCCGCCGGCTGGCGCACGGTGGTGTGGGACGGACGGGACGATGCGGGCGTGGGCGCGGCCAGCGGCGTCTACTTCCTGCGGGCAGAGAGCCCGGGCGCCGCCGCGGTCACGCGGAAGATGATGCTGGTGAAGTAAATCCCGACGACCGCCTCGACGGCGGCCGACGCGCGTGCTATCGTCACCCGGCGAAGCGGCCGCGCGACGGCCGCCGCCGGCGCGGTGGGCCCTGCCGGGTCCGCCATGGCGCCCGGTCGCCCCCTTTTCGACAATGGAAAGGCGCCGCCCCGTGCGCATCTGCCTGCTGACCCCCCAGGACCTGGCCGCGGACCCGTTTCCCGCCGACGACTGGCCCTGCGACCCGCGCCCCTACCTTCCCGATGCCGAGTGGCACGTCGAGACGCTGGAGAAGGCGACATCCGTCCGCACCATCCGGCGCCTGGTGAAGGAGGGCTTCGACGTCTTCTTCAACCTCTGCGACGGCACGCCCGAGTGCAACGTGCCGGGCATCGAGGTCGTGCGCGCCCTGGAGCGGCTGGACGTGCCGTTCACAGGCGCCACCTCCGAGTTCTACGAGCCCTCGCGCCTGGCGATGAAGCGCCTGTGCCGCGAGCTGGGCATCGCCACGCCGGCCCACGTGCTGGCGCGCACCGACCAGGACGTGGCGCGCGCCGCGGCGAAGCTGCGCTACCCGCTCATCGTCAAGCACCACAGCAGCTACGCCAGCGTGGACCTGAGCCGCGCCTCGCGCGTGGCCAGCGAGGCGGGGCTGCGGCGGCAGGCCGGCAAGATGATCCGCCGCCACGGCGCCGCGCTCATCGAGGAGTTCATCGAGGGCACCGAGTGCACGGTGCTGGTGGCCGAGGTGCCGGG
>CAINDZ010000558.1 GCA_903847545.1 uncultured bacterium
CTACGACTACCAGCGCGACTTCAACCTGACCTACCCGATGCAGACGTGGCTCGACATCTCGACGACGCTGGGCTCGCCCCGCTGGTTCGACCTGCCGCAGACGCGCCTGGGCGTGCGCGCCACGTACCGCACGCTGGACCGCTGGTCGCCGCGCTACATGCCGGAGGGTGAGCCCGAGCCGATCGTGAATGAGAAGTACCCGGACGGATTGGCTGGGGGGAATGAGTGGGAGATTCGGACGTATTTGCATTTGGCGATCTAGGGGTAGGGACGACGGATGATTTGGGGGCCCCGCTGCCTGGGAGGTGGCGGGGCTCTTTTGTGTGGGTATGTGTCGGTGAGGTGTCTGGAGACCCGAACGAATTCCAGCTTTCACAAGGCATGCTTCCTGAAAGTGCCTCGACTATTCTGGAACTTCCTGAGCGCTAGTCTCTGTCCACAACGGGGGCTTCTTCCGTTGCTGGGGCATCTTTCTTGGAGAACCCGTCTCCAACCCAACGTCGGGTCGAACCTGCGGCCCCAAACAGCACTTTCCAAGCGGCGGGCATTGCAATCGTACCCAACATGACGACTGCTGCTGCAATCACCGGAAGCATCCAACGAGCGCGGAGTGTTAGGTCCGGATTCCAGAACTCGTCGTACCGTGGATCCTGCAGATAGCTCTTCCATTTGTAATCAATCTTCTGTATAGACGCTCGATATCCAGACGAAGAGCGCGGCAGGTCCGCCGATTCCGCATTGGCGTCCATTACCTCTTTGAGTGCGGATTCGTACGCCGCCCTACTCCACTCAACGCCCGTCCTCCACAGTTCGTACGATGTCCGCCAGCCTTCAACATTTGCGCCATCCCCAAGCAGCGGTCGCATGATGAGCGCACTCTCAAGGCCGGCCTTGCATTGTGCGTAATTCGACAACGCGTCTTTCAGCTTTTCGCCCTCCTTCTTGAGATCAGCATTGGCTTTATCGATGCGCACCTGGGAGGCCGCGATCATCACACCCATGGTGTCACATCGGATCTCCGTAAAGCGGATCGGCATCCGAGGTGATACCGCCAGCCGTTCCCGAGCGGTGTTGACAATAACGGCCGCGACGATCAAGGCAAGAAGGCCGGCGAGAATAGAAATGCGCACGAGTCCGCGCCAGGGGATCGACATTTCAGAAACTCCTGATCATGGTGACAGATTCTGGACTGGTTTTGACAAGATTAGAGGCTCAAATCCGGAAACACTATCCCACGCCCCTGATTCTTCTTCAAGCGAGAGAAGCCTCGCTAACGACACACTGTTGCCGGTACGCCACCGGCAGGCCAGTCCGGCATAAGGTCTCGCGACCGAAATGCCGCACACCCAATGTCGCATGTGGCGGAACGGTGGTGGGGCGGGAGACCAGCACTTGCTTGATCTGCGGGGGACTTGCGCCGGCGCAAGCCACCGCCAGCGTCACCACCTCCCGTTGCCTCAGGGCATTGGGGAGAGTGCTTGCGCGCCGTCGAGACCACCATCCGCCAGCGCAGTCCGGTGCCCAGGCCGCAAGCTGGCCCGCATCTGCGAAAGCCCTCCCCTGCGATCCCCGAAGTGCGGCGAGCCGTTACGCATCATCGTGTTCGTGCTTGACGCACCCACAATCCAGCGGATCCCCGATCACATCGGCGAGCCCTCGCAGCCACCGGCGGTGCTACCGGCGCGCTCGCCGCCCAGGTTGGCGTTCGGGTTCGACTAGGCGCCCGCGACCGTGGACTGGCCGGAGATGGTCCAGTCGGCAGGCCAGGGTGGGGCTGGGAATAGACCTGCTGGACAGGCAGTCGCGTGATGGTGCCGCGGGCGCGACGGCGTGGCGGTTGGGAAGGTGTGCCTTCGAGAGGCGAACACAGTGCTTTCGGGCTGCGAATCGAAGGGCTGGGGGCACATCAGGGGGCTGATTGACGGACGGGGGCAGGGAGTGGGTGGTTGATGTCCTATTCGCCGTTGTCGAACGCCGAAAGGCTGTTGGTGAACGAGGAATGTGACGCCGCCGAACCTGTGCTGCGAGATCGAGGGGGGCACCCGCACGATGCGGTGGCGTGGACGCGCCTGCTTCACTCGGCGTGGGGCCATCTCGGCGACGTCAAGCGCCGCCGCGACGCGCATGCACTTGCCCTGTTCGTGGGCGCCCACCGCAGTTGTGGCCCAAGCTGGTGTGGATCCACCTGATGCTGGCAGAAGTGCACCTCAGCGAGGTTGAGCAACCGCGCATTGAGTGGTGCGCACTGGCGCGCCGGGAGCGGAGGTAGCGGGCGACGATTGCCAATCGGCGACAAGCCGGGTCGCCAAACGGCCGTCTTCGTTCTGCGGTTCGACACCGCGCCCGCCATGCGCGGTAGGATTTCCACACGATCCCGAATAGTCGCACGCAGCCGCGTGTAGCTCATTTGCCGATTGCACAGTTGCAGGGCCGTTGCGGATCGGCGACAATGCTGGAAATGGAATCGTGGCCATCGTCGAATGTGTGGAACTTGGACAGCACCGCGAATCGAAACCGCAACCATCCTGAATACAGTGACGTGCCCAAGGTCGACTTTCATGCCCCGCCCGAGGTGATCCGGACGGCCAGGGACCGGGCGCCGACGCGCACCTCCGGTGAGAATTGGGGCCGCAGCTTCGGCTACCACGGCGATGAGGACAGCTCCACGTCGGGCTACGGATCCGCGCTGCTTTATGTGCGCAAGGGATTGGGCCGCCCTGACATTGTCGGGGCGGCCGTTCATTTCATTCGCGAGGTGCAGTACCGCGCAGCCCGGCGCTGGACGCTGGTGCCGCTGTCCCACGGCTGGGATGACGGCCTCATGCATCTGGGCACGGACACGCCCATGCGCCGCGACATGCCCGGCGACGTGGTCGCGCGCCTTGTCGCCGACACCTGCGCCATGGCCGGTGAAGGGCTCGACGAAACACCCGCACTGCTGACGACGCTCTTCCCCCCCACCGATTTCCGCAGTCTGTACCAGGGCAAGACGTACGTGGAACGCGGCGACCTGCTCGTGTTCGTGGACCACACTCCGCCGCTGTTCGGGCGCGAACCGCACGAGACTGCGCAGCGGATGTGGCGGCAGGTGGTGTTGATGACGGTTGCGATGGGGGCGGATGCGGTGAGGTGGGGGCACCTGGAGGATTTTGAGCGGGGGGACGATGCAAGGGGTGAATCGGCAGGCCTATAGACGACTATGTCGCGATACTCGGGCAAGCAAGGATTATGTAGACGAAGGGGGACATTCGTGACAGTGGCAGATTACTACAAGCCTGATTTTCAGGTGTTTGCGGATGCGGCAGCGAGGGACCCGCGGGACGGGAGGACGAGTGGTGTGGCGTCGGTGCCCGTGCACGAGACGAAACATCCGCACAGGGGACCCGAATACAATGACTGGGTGATAGCCCCCGAGGCTTTGAGCCTTGCCGAGGAAGATAGGCGGATATTCGAGCCCGAGCGAATATTAAGCGGTTCTCGCGAGATATCCGACTTCGAATCCAGTCGGCTCGAAGAAATCCGCCGAAGGATTTCTGTTGAAATCGCGAGAGTAGTACTCCTCGGCTCCTACACGGCCAAGAGTCGTGATATCGACCTCTATGAATGCGAACCGGAGCTCAGAATAGTCGTAACCGTTCACGAGCGCATGCATGCGATTCATCATCTGTTGCCGGACCGGGACGGTCAGTGCTGGCACGGATTCTCGAAGGCAAGTCGAGCACACAAGGAGCTCCTTGCTCAGTTGTTCACTTACAAGTACTTCGAGAAAAGGCGCGACACGCGCAGCCTCTTTGCTATGTCCGATTTGGCCAGGCGGCAAAGTTCTATCTACTCAACCTATCAGCTAATATCCAATTGGGACGACGCAAGCTGTGTAAGGCTCTACTGGCACATCCGCAAGAACCTGGGAAGTCTGGGGATCCTGGATGATCTCCTTGCTGCGGCTGAGGGTGGAAAGCCCATGAAGCCGAAGCATAGAGATCTGGCCCCCTGCACATTGACTGAGCCGGTATTGGTTGCGGAACATGTCCTGCTGAAGAGGTCATCGCTGAAAGCGACCGGCAGGGGCTGCTTTGTGCCGGAAGACGGTGAAATTGTGGTGCCCGCCTCGAAACTGGCCAGCAGGATCGACGAAGGAACGACCGGCATTCTCATCGATGACCGGGGGCGCATTGAGTCCCGCGTTGAGTTCATTTCGCCGTGTGTGCCGTACATGCCACGCGCAAACCACATGTCCGCGAGTTTCCGAACCGTCACGTCGTGGGAATTTCGCGCTAAGCTGGAGACGGTTAAGTTTGTGGACCCGGCGCCGACTTGCGGGGTGGGCGTCAACGGCATGTCGCATGCGGCACTTTCGGCGATCGTTGCCGCGGCAGACTTGCATGAGATGTGGGCCAACTCAATCACCAAGAGGGTCATCGAAGAACTATAAGAGTCCCGACAGGTTGGTGTAGATCGGGTAGGGCGGCAAATCCGCGCATAACATTCCTACCACGCGCTTCCACTTGCGCCGGCGCAATTCGCGCCGGCGCGCCCATTGACACCGTAAGCTCCCCCGTCAGCACACATTTCCAAAGTGGAGCTTTCGGCTTCCTTTCTCTCACTGAACGGGCCGGTGGGACCAGTCGGCAGGTCAGGGTGGGGGCGGGAGTTTGTCGCCATTTGCCCGCGAATATCACTGCCAGGACGGTCAATGCGGCCACCCAGCAAGTCCGCAAGCCCCGGTTTGCCGCAATTGGCACGATGATACTGTCATGGCAGTAACTCGAGGCGGCCGCGCGCGCCGACAAGATGTCGATCCAGGGCGTGCAGCCGAAGCTCAGCGCCCGTCTCGATGTGCGCGCCGGCGCGTTCGTGCCGGTCGACCGGGGCGGACGGTACATCCTGAAGCCGCCCAGCCCGCAGTACCCGCACCTGCCGGAGAACGAACACCTGACCATGGGGCTGGCGGCTGGCGTCGGCATCGAGGTGCCGGTGCACGGGCTGGTGGCCGGAAGGGACGGCACCTGGACGTACTTCGTCCAGCGCTTCGATCGCGCGGCGCGTGGCCGGCGGCTGGCGGTGGAGGACTTCGCGCAGCTGTCGGGCCGCAACCGCGACACCAAGTACGATGCAAGCCTGGAGCAGGTCGCCGCCGTCATCGAACGCTACGCGACGTTCCCGGCGGTCGAGTCCCGCCAGTTCTTCCGCCGCGTGCTCTTCTGCTTCCTGACCGGCGGCGAGGACATGCACCTGAAGAACTGGTCGCTGATCACGCGGCCGCCGCGCGTGCAGCTGGCGCCGGCCTACGACCTCGTGAACTCGACGATCGTGCTGCGCAACCCTCGCGAGGAATCGGCGCTGCCCCTGAACGGCCGCAAGCGCAAGCTGACGCGACGCGACTTCACCGAGTACCTGGGACGCGAGCGCCTGAACCTGCCGGCGGCCGTGGTGGACGACGAGATGCAGCGCCTGCGGGCCGCGTCCGCAGGCTGGCCCGAGGCGATCGCAGCCGGCTTCCTGCCGCCGGCGGCTTGCGAGGCATACCTGCGCGTCGTGACCGAGCGCAGCGGCAGGCTGTGGGGGTGAGTGGCTGAGGTATCTGGCGAATCGGGGGACTTCCACGACTTGCGCCGGCGCAAGTGGGCATCGCCCCACGCCATGCCTATGCTGTGCGCTCACCGGCCGCAGCCTTGAACAAGCCCTTTCACAACGGCAGGGACGGCCCACGACCCGCGACACAGGAGCACAGCCATGACCATCCGCACCCGCCTCCTGTCCTCCGTGATCGCCCTGCTCGCCGCCAGCCCGTGGTGCCCCGCCAGCGCTGCCGTGGTGAACCCCGCCAACGGCCACGCCTACCACGTCAGCGACGCCATGACGACGTGGGCCGAGGCGGAAGCCTGGGCCGCATCGCTCGGCGGGCATCTCGTGTCGATCAACGATGCCGGCGAGGACGCCTGGCTGCGCGCCAACCTGCCGCTGTCGCCCGGCACCTACTGGCTGGGCGCCAGCGATGCCGCCGTGGAGGGCTCCTTCGCCTGGGTCACCGGCGAGCGGTTCGCCTTCACGAACTTCCTGCCGGGCGAGCCGGACGACGATGCGGGCCTCGGCGGCAACGGCGACTACCTGGCACTGTCCGTCGCCGACATGGCGTGGCTCGACACGAACGGCTTCTTCGTCGGGTTCGTGACGGGCGCGATCGCCGAGGTGCCCGCGGTCTCGGGCGTCGACGATCGCGACGCGGCTGCCGACATCCGCTTCGAGGCCAGCCCGACCATCACCGACAGCTTCGTCGGGCTGCGCTTCGCGATGCCGCGGGCCGCAATGGTCCGCTGCGAGGTGTTCGACGTGCGCGGGCGGCACGTGCGGACCATCGCCGAGCGCGCCTTCGAGGCCGGCGGGCACGAGCTGGGCTGGGATGCGCGGGATGACGGCGCCCGCCGCGTCCAGAGCGGGCTCTACCTGGTCCGTCTCGAGGTCGGCGGGCGGTCGCGCACGGTAAAGGTCGTCGTCGCGCGGTGAGTTGCGCCGGCGCAAGTGGCCGGGGTCGCCGCTCGCGGGTTGGGCCTGCGGGAAGGGTGTCGTGATTTTCCCATCTTCATGGTGTGATTAAGTCCCCGCCGCGGACTCTTCCGGGATGGAAGCTGGGTTCGACCACCCTGACCACCCCTGACGGAGGACATCTCCCATGGCCCGTTGCGGCAAGCGGCGTTCGACAAACAGCATCGCGTCCGGCCTGGCGATTTCCACGACAATCTGCGCGATCATCCTGGTCATGGGCATGACGATGGCGGCCGCCGCCAATGCCCAGAACCTGTATTGCTGCACGGCCACCATGGCGGCCCCCGCTGATGCGGCGCCGGTCCTGTACAACCTGCCCAACGGAGGCGGTGCGCCTCTCACCCAGGCCGGTTCGGCCTCGGGCATCGTCGATGCCACGATCACCCTGAATCTCCGCACCGACGCCTGTGTGCCCCTGGCCAACTTCACGGCCACCGACATGTGGCTGGAGAAGGAGGCCGTGGCCGGCACGGACAATTTCGTGGCCTGCTCGTCGGGCACGACCGCCGACGCCAACACCGACGCCAACGGTGTCACGACCTGGACCGCGCCGCTGCGCGCCGGTGGCTGGTCGACGTCCAGGACGGTCGTCGTCGTCGCCGGCACGGCGATTTTCGAGAGCGCGCCGCTCAACCTGCGCCACAACAGCGCGGACCTGAACGGTGACGGCGTGGCCAACCTGTCGGACATCCCGCTGTTCGCCGGCGACTATCTCGGTCCCTATGCCTTCCGGTCGGACCTCATGTTCGACGGCGCCGTGAACCTGAGCGACATCCCGCGTCTGGCTGCGGGCATCGGCGCGGCGTGCCCGTAGGGATGCGCGGCGCGTTCCCGCGGCCGGCACGACGGCAGGGGACGTGAGTTGCGCCGGCGCAAGTGCCCGGGGGCGCCGCGCGCGGATGGGCCCTACGCGCGCTGATACCAGCTTCCGCGGCCGACCCCGTGTCGTTCCAGGCGCCTCGCCGCCACAAGCGCGGCGAGGTGCTTCTTGATCGTGTTCCGGTTGGCCCCGGTCAGGGCGACGAGTTCGCCGATCGTGGCGCGTTCGTGCGCCGTGACCACGTCCAGGATGCGCCGGGACAACTCGGGCAGCGCATCGGCCAGGAGGCGTTCGCGGGCCAGCTTGGCCTCGAGGTTCCGCTTCTGCTGTCCAAGCGCGCCGAGGAAATAGGCGAGCCAGGGCTCCCAGTCGGGCTCCGGATCGCCGATCGTCTTCTGCGTCCGGCGCAGGGCCAGGTAATAGCTTTCCTTGGACTGCTCGACCACGTTTTCCAGCGACGCATACGATACGTAGTTGTAGCCGCAGCGCAGGAGCAGCAGCGTCGTCAGGATGCGCGACAGGCGCCCATTGCCGTCCTGGAACGGGTGGATCTCCAGGAACACGACCGTGAAGACGGCGATGGCCACGAGCGGGTGCACCGCGCGTCCCTCGAGAACCTCGCGAGTCCAGGCGACGATCTCGGCCATGCGGCGCGGCGTGTCGAACGGCGAGGCGGTCTCGAAGATGACGCCGATCTCCCGACCCTCGGCATCAAAGGCGCTGACGTGGTTGGGCAGCGTCTTGTAGGAGCCCCGGTGGCGTTCGTCCTTCGCGCTGTGCGCGAGCAGGTCGCGATGCAGTTGCCGGATGTGGTTCTCGGTCAGGTCGATGTGCTCGCAATGCGCGAACACCATCTCCATGACCTGGGCATAGCCCGCCACTTCCTGCTCGTCACGTGAGGCGAAGGAACGGATTTCGAGGTTGGCGAGCAGGCGCTCCACCTCGGCGTCGCTGAGCCGGCTGCCCTCGATGCGCGTCGATGAGCCGACGCTCTCGATGGTCGCCACCCGTCGCAGGGCGGAGAGCCGCGCGGGGGGCAGGCGGCCGACGTCCTGCCACAGGCCTTTGAACTCGTCGATTTCGGCGACCAGCGACAAGATCTCGGGGGTCACCCGGAGCGATTGCAGGGAAGGTCTCATACCCATAAACGTACCCAAAAATACCCATAATGGCAAGCAAAATACGGGCAGCACCCATAAAAAGACCCATAAATACCCATAAACGGGGGCAAAGCTGCCGACAGATCGCGATGAGCGCGATCACGCGGACTTGCGCCGGCGCAAGTGGTCGTGGTCCAGTGGTCGTGGTCCAGTGGTCGTGGTCCAGTGGTCGTGGTCCAGTGGTGGTCGTCCAGTGGCGGTCGTCCAGTGGCGGTGGTCCAGTCGCCCTACTCCGCCGCGTCCTTGAACACCCGCACGTAATCCACGGTCATCACCTGCGGGAACACGGTCGACGCGTCCGGCGAGCCGACCCAGTTGCCGCCCACGGCCACGTTCAGGATGATGAAGAACGGGTGGTCGAAGACCCACTGCGTGCCGGCGGGGATGCTGGCGGGCGTGGCGCGGTGGTAGTTGATGCCGTCGATCGACCAGGTGATGGCCGAGGCGTCCCACTCGATGGCGTAGACGTGGAAGTCCTGGTCCAGGCCGACGGCCGCCTGGTAGGTCTGCGTGATGGGGTTGCCGCCCGAGTAGCCGGGGCCGTGAATGGTGCCGACCAGCGTGCGCGGGAACTGGCCGCGGAACTCCATGATGTCGACCTCGCCGCACTGCGGCCAGCCGACCGTGTCGATGTCGTTGCCCAGCAGCCAGAACGCGGGCCAGATGCCCTGGCCGACCGGCAGCTTGATGCGCGCCTCGAAGCGGCCGTGCGCCTGCTCGAACAGGCCCTTGGTCTTGACGCGGGCCGAGGTGTACGAGCGGCCGGCGTAGTCCTCGCGGCGGGCGGTGATCACCAGGTTGCCCAGGCCGTCGTAGGTGGCGTTGTTGGCCAGGCTGGTGTCGTACTCGAGCTGGTTGTTGCCCCAGCCGGTGCCCACATCGTAGCGCCACTTCGCGGTGTCCAGGCGCGCGCCGGCCGTGCCGTCGCCCTCCTCGGACCAGACCTGCGTCCAGACGACGGGCTTCGTCTCCTCGCCGCAGCCCGGCGTGGAGGCGAGCGCCAGCAGGCCCAGCAGCATGACCAGTTGCGCGCGCTTCATGACGACGCCACGCCCGAGGCGCCCGCATCCACGCGCGGGAACAGGCGCGAGTCGGCCAGCGCCGCCTTCAGCACCATCGTCGAGGCGCCGATCGCGATGCCCAGGTCGCCGAGGCCGCCGGCGCGGATCTCGGCCGCGGCCACCGAGCTGACCAGCGTGCGGCTGACGATCGTCTCGCGCAGCGGCACCAGCAGCAGGTCGCCCAGGCGCGCCAGCATGCCGCCGATGATGACCATCGACGGGTTCATGATGTTCAAGAGGCCGGCCACGGCGCGGCCCAGGTGCGCGGCGGCCTCCTGCGCCACCTGCTGCGCCAGCGGGTCGCCGGCCAGGGCGGCGTTCTCCAGCTCGACGATGGTGATGGCCCGGCCCGCGAGCGGGCTGTCGGGGAACTGGGGGGCCAGTTCGGCGGCGCGCTCGACCAGCGCCGGGGCGCCGGCCTTCGTGACCAGGCAGCCGCGCAGGCCGCACACGCAGGGCTTGCCCTGCGCGTCGATGGACAGGTGGCCGATCTCGCCCGCCACGCCGGTGGCGCCGCGGTAGATCTCGCCGCCGATGACGTGGCCCGAGCCGATGCCCATCGCCAGCTTGATGTAGGCCAGGTCGTCGACGCCCTGCCCGGCGCCCCACCAGTGCTCGGCCAGCGCGCCCAGGTTGGCGTCGTTGTCGACCATCAGCGGCACGCCCAGGCGCGTGGCGAGGTCGTCCAGTCCCAGCCGGCCTTCCCAGGCGGGCAGGACGATGGTCGACAGGCGGTCGGGCTGTGAAGGGTTCACCGGACTGGGCACGGCCACGCCGATGCCCACCAGCGGGCGGTTGCCGGCGGCGGGCGCCGTCAGGCAGAGGTCGCACAGCTCGCCGACCAGGGCGCGCGTGCCGGCCGGGTCGGTGCGCACGGCGTGCTCGCGCGAGTGCCACACCAGCACGCGGCCGCGCAGGTCGGTCAGCGCCACCACGACGTGGGTGGCGCCCATCTCGACGCCGAGGATGACGCAGCTGTCGTCCTGGAACTCGAGCACGATGGGGCGGCGGCCGCCGCGCGAGGGGCCCTCACCCATCTCGGCGACGATGCCCATGGGCAGGATCTCGCCGACGATCTCCGAGACCGTCGAGCGCGACAGGTCGGCCAGGCCGGCGATCTCGGCGCGCGAGATGCGGCGCTTCTGCCAGATCAGCCGCAGGACGGCGTCCGCGAGGGGACGCGGACGGCCCGGGTCCGTGCGGCGCAGGCCCTTCCAGCTGAGATCCTCGTTGTACATCCGGCGCTCGTCCCTTCCGTGTCCCGTCACCCGCGGCGGATGTTACTTGTGCCAGTAGATATTGTCCACCAGCACCAGCTGGGCGTCGGTCGTGCTCAGGATGAGCTGGCCGATGTGGTTCTTCACCAGGCCCACGTTGAACGGGAAGCTGGACATGGGGATCTCGAGCGACGACCAGCCGCCGGGCGTGAAGGCCGGCGTCGAGGCGGCGTTCAGCGTGACCTCGGCCTGGCCGTTCATCGTCGTGCCGGCGCTGGTCGAGTAGTTGACCAGCTTCACCTTGAAGTCGGTGCCGGCCGGCGCGTACACGTCCAGGTGCATGTGGGTCATCTGCGAGATGTCGATGTTCTGCGCCTGGAACACGATGCCGACGAAGTTCAGGCCCGAGTACATGATCGTGGCGTCGCCGCCGATCGTGTAGGTCTCGTTCTGCGCCGTCGAGTACTGCCAGTGCGGGTTCCAGCTGGTGACCGGCCAGTTGCCGTAGGTGTCGCTGTACAGCGAGATCACGTCGGCCTCGGGCACCGTCGGCACGGGCGCCGCCGTGGCCGGGGCGTCGTAGCCGGTCAGCGTGACCGCGCCTGTCACGTCGAGGGTCTTGAGGATGCCGTCCGGCTGCGTCGTCTCCATCGTGCCGGTGATGCTGGCGGTGCCCGTGCCGACGACGCGGATCGTCCTGCCCTGCACCTCGGCCACCGACGGGTCGGACGACGTGAAGTTGAAGTAGCCCGGCATGTGGTTCACGGTCACGTCGGCGCCGTTGACGTTGAAGATCGTCGAGATGCCGTCGATGGAGGCCGTTCCGCCCTTGAAATACTGCTTGTTGGACGCGGTGATGGTCGGGCGCACGTTGCTGATGGTGGCGAGGTTCTCCCAGTGGATGTCGTCGAACCACAG
>CAINDZ010000559.1 GCA_903847545.1 uncultured bacterium
ACGGGTTTAAACTATGGCAAAACAGTAGGTTATCCGGATCAGTGCTGCGTGTGGGGCCTTCGCTCAACCGAATCGGCCCGTGATGTAGTCCTCGGTCTCGCGCAGGCGCGGGTTGGTGAACAGCCTCGCGGTGGGGCCGTACTCGACCACCTGCCCCAGGTACATGAAGGCGGTGTAGTCGCTGACGCGCGACGCCTGCTGCATGTTGTGCGTGACGATGAGCACGGTGTAGTCGCCCCGCAGGGCCAGGATGAGCTCCTCGACGCGGCTCGTGGCGATGGGGTCCAGCGCCGAGCAGGGCTCGTCCATCAGCAGCACCTCGGGCTCGGCCGCGATCGCCCGCGCGATGCACAGGCGCTGCTGCTGCCCGCCCGACAGCCCCAGGGCGCTGTCGCCCAGCCGGTCCTTCACCTCGTCCCACAGCGCGGCCCCCTCGAGCGCGCGGCGGCACACGTCGTCGAGCACGCCGCGGTTGCGCTCGCCGTTGATCTGCAGCGCGTAGGTGACGTTGTCGCGGATGCTCATCGGGAACGGATTCGACTTCTGGAACACCATGCCCATGCGCCGCCGCAGCTCGATGACGTCGACGCCGCGGCCGTAGATGCTGTCGCCGGCCAGGCGCATGTCGCCGGTCGTGCGCACGCCGTCGATCAGGTCGTTCATGCGGTTGACGCCGCGCAGCAGCGTGCTCTTGCCGCAGCCCGAAGGCCCGATGAGCGCCGTGACCCGGCCGCGCGGCACGGCCAGGCTGACGTCGTGCAGCACGCGCTTGGCGCCGTACCACAGGCTGAACCCGGCGATGTCGAGCACGGGGTCCTCGGCCTCGACCTCGGGATGGATGACCGCCGGCACGATCGTCCCGGCGGCGATGGCGGCCAGGCGGTCGGGCTGGGTCGTGGTCACGGGCTGCGTCATCGACGTCTCCTCCGTCAGAACTTGGAACCGCTGCCGCCGCGTCCCATGCGCGTGCGCAGCCAGATCGCGGCCGCATTCAGCAGCAGCACGATCGACATCAGCAGCATCGTCGTGGTGAAGACCATGGGCTTGGCAGCCTCGCTGTTCTGGCTCTGGAAGCCCAGGTCGTAGATGTGGAAGCCCAGGTGCATGAAGCTGCGCTGGGCGTGCACGAACGGGAAGTGCAGGTCGACGGGCAGCTCGGGCGCCAGCTTGACCGCGCCGACCAGCATCAGCGGCGCCACCTCGCCCGCGCCGCGGGCCATCGCCAGGATGGCGCCGGTCATGATGCCCGGCAGTGCGCGCGGCAGCACGACGCGCCGGATGGTCTGCCACTGCGTGGCGCCGCAGGCGTACGAGCCCTCGCGCATCGAGGTGGGCACTGCGGCGAGCGCCTCCTCGGTGGCGACGATGACCACGGGCAGGGTCAGCAGCGCCAGGGTCAGCGAGGCCCAGAGCAGGCCGCCGGTGCCGAACGTGGGATTGGGCAGGTTGTCGGCGAAGAACAGGGCGTCGATGCGACCGCCGACCGCGTAGCTGAAGAACCCCAGCCCGAACACGCCGAACACGATGCTGGGCACCCCGGCCAGGTTGTTGATGGAGATGCGCACGACGCTGGTCAGCCAGCCCTGCGCGGCGTACTCGCGCAGGTACAGCGCCGCCATCACGCCGAACGGCACCACCAGCAGGGTCATCGCCAGCGTCATCACCACCGTGCCGAAAATGGCCGGGAAGACGCCGCCCTCGCTGTTGGCCTCGCGCGGCTCGGCCGTCAGGAATTCGCGCCAGCGCGAGGCGTACACGCCCAGACGGTCCGCGAACGACAGGCGGTTGGCCGGGTAGCAGCGGACGATCGTGTCGACGGGCAGGTCCTTCAGGGTTCCGTCGGCCGTGCGGACGCGCACGGCGGGGGCCGCGGCGCCGGGCGGCGCATGAGCAAGCAACCCGCTGACGGCCTCGGGCCCCTCGGCCAACACCATGTCACCGTCCAGGTAGGCCTCGGGCACGCCGTAGAAACGACCCCAGGCGGTGCGCTCGAAGACGTACGCCCAGGCGGGCCGGGCCTCGCCACCGGCGGCCAGGCGGTAGTCCTCGACCCAGCGGAAGTGCTCGCCGGTCAACTCGAAGTTGCCGATGCGCACCAGGCGGCGCCGCGCCTCGCCGCCGGTCGCCTGCAAGGACGCGACCGCCTCGGGCGGCAGCGTGGCCACCATCGCCGGGTCGGGCCGGAAGCGCTCGGTGCGCGTGATCTCGCCCAGCGACACCACGCCGTCGATGGTGGCCAGGCTGGCGACGGGACCCGGCCAGAACGTGGCGAACCCCTGCCAGAACACGAACGCGACCAGCGCCGCGACCATGAGCAGGCCCATGACGAGGCCCGCCCCGGTCAGCCAGACCATCGGCTCGTTGCGCGCCAGCAGCGCGTTGGCGGGGCGCGACGGGCGGCTCACAGGCGGGTCGTCTTTCGCCGGAAGTGCAGGCGCACGGCCTCGGCGACCGTGTTCAGCACAAAGGTCATCGTGAACAGCAGAAGCGCGGCCAGGAACAGCGTGCGGTAGTGGGTGCTTCCCTGGACGGCCTCGGGCAGCTCGACGGCCAGGTTCGCCGACAGGGTGCGGAAGCCGTTGAAGACGTTCCACTCCATGATGGGCGTGTTGCCGGCGGCCATCAGCACGATCATCGTCTCGCCCACCGCGCGGCCCAGGCCGATCATCGCTGCGGAGAACAGGCCGCTCATCGCCGGCGGGATCACCACGCGCACGGCCGTCTGCCACTTCGAGGCGCCGGCGCCCAGCGAGGCGGCCCGCAGGTGGTCGGGCACCGAGACCAGCGCGTCCTCGCTGATGGTATAGATGAGCGGGATGATGGCGAAGCCCATGGCGACGCCGACGACCAGGGCGTTGCGCTGCACGTAGGTGCCCAGGACCGCGCCCCGCGGGTCCCAGCCGGCCGCGTTGGCCAGCCAGCCCACCGCCAGGGCCAGGCCGACGGTCGCCAGCGCCGAGGCGCCGAAGCGCGCCAGGTCCAGCAGCGCCAGCTCGCGGTGCCGCCAGCGCGGGCTGCGGGCGCGCAGGAACCCGTCGCCATGCCTCGCGTTGACCCACGCCACCAGCAGGCCGCTCGGGGCCAGCAGCAACACCATCCAGCCGGTGGTGCCCGTGCCGACGCGGCCCTCGAGCCAGGCCTTCAGGTCGCCCGCGAACAGCAACTGTTCCAGCCCGGGTCCCGCACGCCAGGCCAGCATCGCGCCGCCCAGCAGGCAGGCCAGCACCGCCACCGGGCGCCACGGCGCCAGGCCCGGCGCCAAGGTGCGCGGCAGCAACTGCCACAGGTGGGCGCCCAGCAGCACGCCGGCCGGCGCCAGCAGCATCACGGCGAGGACACCCGGCACGTGAGCCTCGACCAGCGGCGCCACGACCAGCGCCGCCAGGAAGCCCAGCACCACGCTCGGCAGGCTGGCCATGACCTCGATCACGGGCTTGACACGCGAACGCGCGCGACGCGGCAGGAACTCGCTGGTGTAGACCGCCGCCAGCAACGCTATCGGCAGGCCGAAGAGCATCGAGTACGCCGTCGCCTTGACGGTGCCGAAGACCAGCGGGACGAGGCTCAGTTTGGGCTCGGCGCTGTCGGTGGCCGACGAGGACTGCCACACGTACGCCGGCGCGCTGTAGCCCTCGTACCACACCGGGCGCAGCAGCAGGCCGGGACTGATGTCGGCATGCGGCGCGTCGAGGCGCCACAGGCCGCGACCGGCGTCGCCCATCGCCAGGAGGCGGTCCTGGCGCGGCGAGAGGGCGACGGCGCGGATCGCTCCCGCCTTGCCCTCGACGCGGCCGAGCCGGCGTCCACTCGTGGCGTTGAACACGTCCACGGACCCGTCCGCGCGCCCGACGGCGAGCGCCCGCGAGCGGTCCGAGGCGGCCAGCGCCGTGACGGACGCGCCGCCATCGCCCAGCCTTCGGGCGCAGGCCAGCGCACCCGCGCGGCCATCGGGTCCGGCCACGGGGAACCAGATGCCCACGCCCCCGCGCTCGTCGCCCACGGCGAGCGAGACCTTGCCGGCCAGGGGCATGACGTTCGTCACGCCGACGCCGGCAGCCGGCGCCAGGTCCTGGCGGCCCGCGACCACGAAGCCGTTTCCGTCATCGGCCAGCGTCACCGCGAAGCCGTCCCGCCCCACCAGGACGGCCAGCGTGCCGGTGTCGTTGAGCCGCAACGAGGTGTAGTCGCGCTCGGCATCCTCGCCCAGGGGCAGGTCGCCGCCACGCACGCGGGCCGTGACCTCGCCCGTCATCAGGTTGCGCTTCCAGGTCACCAGCCGGTGGTGGAACGTCGCCGAGGAATCGAGCGCCGCGAACATCATGCCGTTGGTGGTCACCGTGACGTCGACCAGCCGGATCGCCGAGGCGCCGAGCGCGACGGGAGGGTCGACGGTGAGCGCGCCTTCGTGCCGCCGCCACTGGCCCTCGGGGGTCCGGGTCGCCAGCCCCTCCCCCAGCGGCCGGCTCTCGTCGATGGCCATGTCCTGGAGCGCGGCCGGAACCTCGTCGCGCGCCAGGTAGCCGGTGGTGAAGGCCATGGTCGCCGTCACGACCGTCCCGTCGGCGAAGCCGAGGACCAACCTGTCGCCGGCCGCGCCGACCGCGGTCGGCACCGCGCCCGGGACCACCTGCCCGTGTCGCAGGACGCCGCCGCCACCCAGTTCCTGGACCACCACCGTCCCGTCCGGCAGCAGGCTCCACGACATTGTCCCGTAGGTGTCGATGCGGGTGGCGACGACCGACGCGGCTGGCACCCCGGTGGGCGCGGCGACGGTCGCCGCAGGTTCCAGGCGGGCGGGCCGCAGCAGCGGCAGCACGACCCAGACCAGGAACAGGCCGACCAGCGACACGGCGACGATGCCGCCGATGCCGCTGGCCGTGATCAATCGTCGCGCCAGCCTGTCGGCAAGGAGCACGGACCGCCGGGGCTTGCGGCTGGTGCGCCGGCCCGTGAACGTGCGGCCCGTGTCCTGTGACGGCTGTTCCATGCGCTCCCGTGCCCTAGAAGCCCGCGGTGATTCCCACGGACTTGAGTTCCTCGCGCGCCACGGTCGCGGGCACCGGCAGGTAGCCGTCCTTGACCACCACTTCCTGGCCCTCGCGGCTGAACACGAAGCGGATGAACTCGCGGCGCAGGTCATCGAGCTTCGTGCCCGGCTTGAAGTTCAGCGACAGGTAGAGAAAACGCGCCAGGGGGTAGTCGCCGCTGTAGGCATTCGCGGCCTCGGCCTCGATGAACGCGGCGCCGGGACCGGTCTCGCTCGACAGGGGCAGGGCGCGCACGTCGGACGTCTTGTAGCCGATGCCGCTGTAGCCGATGCCGTACTTGTCCGAGGCCACGCCCTGCACGACCGAGCTGCTGCCCGGCTGCTCCTTCACGTTGTCGCGGTAGTCGCCCTTGAACAGGGCGTGCTCCTTGAAGTAGCCGTAGGTGCCCGAGGCGCTGTTGCGGCCGTAGAGGCTGATGGGCTTGTCCTTCCACTCGCCGGTCAGGCCGAGGTCGCCCCAGGTGACGATCTGCTTGCCGTAGCCGCCCTTGAGCGTCTTCGAGAAGATCGCGTCGACCTGCTGCAGGGTCAGGCCCTTGAGCGGGTTGTCCTTGTGCACGTACACCGCCAGCATGTCGATGCTGGTGCGCAGCTGCGTCGGCTTGTAGCCGAACTGCTTCTCGAACTGGTCGATCTCCTCGCCCTTCATGGCGCGGCTCATGGGTCCGAAGTTGGCGGTGCCGGCGATCAGGGCCGGGGGCGCGGTCGAGCTGCCCTTGCCCTCGACCTCGATCTTCACCTGCGGGTGGCTGGCGCGGAAGCCCTCGGCCCACAGCGCCATCTCGTTGTTCATCGTGTCCGAGCCGATGCTCTTGAGGTTGCCGGCGACGGTCCCGGAGGCCTTGTAGCCCGGGAAGGCGGCATCCACGACGACGGCGGCGGTCGCCACGGCGGCCACCAGGACCAGGCCTGCGACGGCAATGACTCGGACGGGCAGGGTCTTGTGCTTCATCCCATGCTCCTTTGTGCTGCGCGTTTCCGCTCCGGCCTACCTGGCCGGCCCATGGTCTCCTGCGGTCGCGGGCACGTTAGGCATCCTATGTGAAGCCGGCGTCAAGGCAATGTTAGGATTTCGTAAATCCCGCCGCTGGACGGGGTCCGCCGGCACGGGCGGGGCTTTACAATTTCCTAACTTGCGCAATCATGACGATGGGCCGACCGTCAAGGCAGCCGAGCCGCCACCCGGCGCCGGCGAAGGAGACCGACCCGAT
>CAINDZ010000560.1 GCA_903847545.1 uncultured bacterium
CAGCTCGGCGGCCTGCAGGGCCAGCTCGAAGCGCTCCTCGCTCTCGCGCAGCGCGGCTTCGGCCATCTCGCGGCCGGAGATGTCGACGAAGTAGCCCTGCAGCCAGGCCTCGCCGTCGCCCTCCTGCGCGATCACGTTGGCGAGTACCCACACCTCATGCCCGTCGCGGTGCACGAAGCAGTAGGGGCGGTCCGAGAGGGCTCCGGTACCCTGTTCGACGCGCGCATCGGCAACCAGGCGTTGCAGGTCGTCGGGACGCACCACGGTCGCCAGCGTGGCCATTCCGTCCGTGAATTCAGCGGGCGAGTAGCCGAGCAGGTGCTGGACGTTTTCCGAAATGCGTTCCACCGGCCAGCCGTCGGCGTCCCGGCAGCGGAACACCACAACCGGGCCCGAGCGGTAGACATCGCTTTCCTGCTGCAGGAGATCGTGCGCACGCTGCAGGTCGCGCACCGCCTCGCGCCGCCGTCGCACCTGTTGGCCGAGCAGGCGCGTCACCAGCATGATCACTGCCAGCCCGGCGACCCACATCCCGCCCAGCACGAGGCCCGCGCGCAGGTCCGCACGCTGTTCCGCCACCAGCAGTGGCGCCATCGGCACGGTCACCGACACGCCGCCCAGTGTCCTTCCCATGCTGCCGGCCTGGTCGGGATGGCACTTGATGCACGCCTCTCGGGTGACCATCGGGCGCATCAGCCGCAACTGTTCGTTGTTGTCCTCGGTGACGAACTCGGCCACCTCGCCGCCGCCGGCGGCCAGGATGCCCAGCGCCCTGCGCTCCCACGCATCGGGCGCGTTGGCGACGCTCAACGGAGCGAGGCTCGTGACATGGCCCGTCACGCCGTACAGCTCGGGATAGTCGGCGGCCAGCTGCTTGACCAGGTTCGCCGGGTCCAGGAGCGTCAGCCTGTGACCGCCCGTCACCGTGATGTCGCGATCGGCCACATGCTTCAGGCTGGGGCTCGGCTGGACATGCTCATCGACAGGCACATACACGCCGCCACGCTCGGCAGCCCACAGGCGGAAGACCTGGTCCTTGTTGAAGTGTGTCTGTGCGACTGTCAGGGCAGCCTGCCGCGTGTCGGCGTGGTTCTCGCGGATGCGCAGCGACAGCGCCGTGGCCAGGAAGACGGTCCAAGTGACCGTGGCCAGCCACGACAGACGCACGAGCCGATGACGTACAGGAATCATCACTGTGGGACTCTCGGGCGACATGGCATCTCCAGGGGCGCGCCCTCGGCGAGAAGGGCTTCGAACCCGTTGCCCGTTATCATGACTGATCGCGCCCGACAGGAAAAGACCTAATGTCCCAAGGAGATGGATGAGTGGCGCCCGCGGAGAACGGCCGGACGGCATCGGCCGAAATTTTCGATTTGTTGGCTTGTTGGTGGTTTTTTTGATCGCATGGCGGCATCCCGAGCGCACGAGTGCCGCATCTGGGTCTTGACCGGAAACACCCCTGTTGGTTGAATACCCTCCATCATCTGCGGGCTGTTGCCCGCACGGCACATGGCATGGACATCTCGGCACCGAAACCAGGGCACGCACCGAGAGTATCGATCTTGAACCGGATCCAGGGCCTCGTCGCCGACACATCCACCAGACCTGTCCGTGGCGCCGACCAGGGAAGCCGTCGCGATCGCCTGCCCGTCACCTGCATATGCCCCAGGAGGTCGTGATCCCTTCACTCGCGCCTCGCCGAGTCGCTCACGGCTCGCCCTGACCGCGCGCAGGTCCGCGCGCGCCCACCCGCCGATGGCGCGTGGGTCATGGTCGAGACGGACGGCTCCAACATCACAAGGAGATGACATGTCCAGGAAAGTGCTGCTGCTTCTGGTCGGCTTGGTCGTCGCGTTGGCGCCGGGGTGGGCGTTGGCTATTCACGACGAAAAGACGGACAGCTTCGGGATCTACTTTGATGCGGCGAACTCGAACAACAACCTGTCGGGCCAGGGAATGTACCAGCCGTTCCCCGTATATCTCGTGCTGATGAACCCCGCTTCGGCCACGAACGGGTTCGAGTGCACCGTGACGCCGTCGGGAACAGCCCCCTTCTTCGCGCTGTCGACAACGTTGGGTGGATCCGGCGCGCTTGATGTCGACTCCTCACCCAATGGATTTGCCGTCGGCGCAGCGGCCAACTACCCGGTGGTCAATGGCGGCCTCACGCTGGTGACGTGGAGCTACATGTTGACGGGCCCGGGCACCATCAATTTCACGATCACCAAGGCCTCGATCCCCTCGATGGTGGGCAACCTGCCCGTCGTCACCGGCGACGGCGTCCTGCGTCAGGGCCAGGTCTACACCTGTGACGTGACGCTACCGGTGGCCACCATCAACGGCGCGGCGCCCATCCAGGCCTGCGGCCCGCCGCCGCCGCCCGCGATCACCGTGGATATCGACACGTCCGTCGATGGGTTGCCGGACACCAGGATCACGGCCTCGACCGTGGCGACGGCGACCGACGACTACGACGCTGGCCTGGATACCCCAAAGCCCACGCCTCCGCCGAGCGGCTACGTTTCGACAAGCTTCGAGCATGTCGACTGGTCGATGGGACCGCGCTTCGCGACCGACGTGCGCGCCACGTTCGATCCGGCCACGGCTTACCGGATCTGGCCCTTGCTGGTCGAGACGGACCGCTCGGGGTTCGTGCGCCTGGCCTTCACGCCGAGCTTTGCCGCCAGTGCGAACTACCTGCTCTACCTGCGTGACCGCCAGACGGGCCAGTACTACAACCTGTTCCCGGCGCTGACGTACGTCTTCACGAACAACGGCCTGCCCAACACCTACCGCTTCGACCTGCTGGTAGGGGCCGCTCCCGTGCCGCCGGCGTTGACGCCGGAAAGCCGCAGCATTGCGGCCGGTTGGTCCATGGTCGGATTGCCGCTGAACCCCGTCAACGGCACCACGGTCGGCAGCGTGCTGACCGACCCGCCGCCGGGCTACGCCTATGCGTTCGACTACCTGCCCGGCCTGGGCTACCGGAACCTGGCCTCGTCGATGCTGGCGGCCCAGGGAACGGGCTACTGGCTGGCCACCGACGGCGCCTTCGACCTGACCATGTCCGGCACGCGCAACCTCGATGGCGTGAACATGACGCTCGCGCAGGGCTGGAACCTCGTCGGCAACGCCAACTGGTTCCCCGGCTCGTTCGAGGGCCTGCGCATCATCAAGAACGGCACGACCTACACCTGGCTCGAGGCCGCGGCCGCGGGCATGGTCTCGTCCGCCGTGCAGACCTTCAACCCGGCGACGGGCACCTACACGACCGCCAGCAATCTCGAGCCGTGGAACGGCTACTGGATCAACGCGCTGCAGGCCAACCTTTCGCTGCGGTTCTACTGGGGCAACTTCGTCGTCCTGACCAAGAGCCAGCTCGGCCAGAAGTCCCTCCTCGACCCCGACGACAACGACTGGCGCGCCGACTTCACGCTGCAGGACGCGGCCGACCAGAAGCGCATCATCACGATCGGCGCGCGCGGCGACGCGACGGCCGGCTTCGATGCGCTGTTCGACACGCCGCTGCCGCCGCAGCCGCCGGTGGGCGGGGCTTCGCTGTCGGTGTGGCGTCCGGAGTGGGACCTGACCGGCGGCGGCGCGTTCTCGGCCGACCTGGTCAACCTGCAGGACGAGGCGTCGTCGTGGCCGCTGGTCATCACGTCGCCGAACCACGGCCGCGCGGTGCTGACCTGGGACCCGAAGCAGTGGCCGGCCGAGGCCGACTTCCAGCTGTACGTGCCGGCCGAGAACCGCGTCGCGGTGCGGTCGATGCGCGCGCAGACGACGTACGCGTTCCAGCTGGGATCGCAGGCCGTGCAGCTGGTGGTGCGCACGCCGAACTTCACGTCCGGCGTCGACACCTCGCGGCCGACCGACTACCGCATGAGCGTGCAGCCGAACCCGTTCAACCCGCAGACCACCATCTCGTTCGACCTGCCGCAGGCCGGACGGGCCGAGGTGCGCATCTACTCGGTGCGCGGCGAGCTCGTGGCGGTGCTCGGCGGCGAGACGCGTGCGGCCGGCACCTACCGCGAGGTGTGGGACGGCGCCGACCGCCAGGGCCGTGACGCGCCGAGCGGGTCGTACTTCGCCCGCCTGGTCGTCGACGGGCAGGTGCGCGGGAGCGTCACCAAGATGAGCCTGCTCCGGTAGCGCCCAGGCGTTTCGCCGGACGGAACAGCCGCCCGCTCCCGGACCGGGGGCGGGCGGCTTCTTGACATCGCCCCCTCAACGTGCTCTAATCTCCCCGCACCCTGGACGTCACAGCCCCGATTCCGGAAAGCCCATCATGAAATGCGACCGGCGCCTTTGCCTGCCCATGCTCGCCTGCCTGCTGGCCCTGTGCCTGGCCGCACCCGCAGCCGCACAGCAGCACACTTTCGGCTACCGCGTGACGATCAACGGCGCCACTTCGGATTGGCACACCTTCGGCCTGCGCCTGGACGCACTGGCCGGGCTCGACGCCTACGACCTGCCGCAACCGCCGCCGCCGCCGGGCTTTCCGTTCACGACCTATTTCGTCATGCTTGACCCGCCGGCCGGCCTGCCTAACCACTGGCTGGGCGAGTTCCGGCCGACCGCCCAGGGCGCCATCGGCAACGTCGAGTTGTGGCAGCTGGCGATCGAGTCGCCCGACACCGGCGCCAACTGCCGCCTCGAGGTGCAGGACCTCGCGCCCGTGTCCTCGGCCTACGACCTGTACCTGCTCGGCGAAAGCGGCGCCGAGGCGATGTTCCTTCCCGCGGTCCTCGACTTCCCGGTCACCGGTCCGTCCATGACGCGCTATCTCGAGTTGCATTAC
>CAINDZ010000561.1 GCA_903847545.1 uncultured bacterium
ATGGTGCTGGACATCATCTTCTCGCTGGACTCGGTCATCACCGCCATCGGCATGGCCGACCACCTGCCGGTGATGATCGCCGCCGTCGTCATCGCCGTCTTCGTGATGATGGCCGCGTCTGGCTCCATCAGTCGCTTCGTCGAGAACCACCCCACCATCAAGATGCTGGCGCTGTCGTTCCTGCTGCTGGTGGGCATGTCGCTGGTGGCCGAGGGGGCGGGGCAGCACGTCTCGAAGGGCTACATCTACTTCGCGATGGGCTTCTCGGTCTTCGTCGAGATGCTGAACCTGAAGATGCGCGCGCGGGGCGGCCACGGGCCGGTGAAGCTGCGCGGGGCGGCCGAAACTCCGGACGAGTAGGGTTCGCGGCAGTTCGTCAGAGGATCCCGTCGAACACGCCGATGAGCCGCTCCACCTCCGCCGGCGTGTTGTAGTGCACGAAGCTCGCCCGCACCACGCCGTCCTCGACCGGCACGCCCAGTCGCTGGCAGAGCCGGTAGGCGTACATGTGCCCGTGGCGGATGGCGACGCCGCTGTCGTCCACGGCGGCGACGATCTCCCGGGCCGACAGTCGATCGTGCGTGAAGCTGATCGTGCCGACCCGCGCCTCGTCGGCCACCGTCGGCCCGATCACCCGCACGCCCGGCTTGCCGCCCAGGTACGCCAGCAGGCGCGCGGTCAGGGGCTGCTCCAGCGCCGCTGCGTGCGCGAACGCGCGCTCGACCACTGCGCGCGTGCAGGGCGCCCCGGCGTCCGCCCCCGCCAGCAGCTTCAGGTATTCGCCCAGCGCCAGCAGCCCCGCGCAGCCCTCGTGGTTGGCGCCGCCGGGCTCGAACTGGTAGGGCAGGTCGTCGCGGGGGATGAAGTCGTGGTTGGGGCCGGGCAGCTCACTCAGGGCGTCGTCGCGCCCGTAGAGCACGGCCATGTGCGGCCCGAACACCTTGTACGTCGAGTACACGTACCAGTCCACGTCCCAGGCGTCGACGTCGATGGCGCGGTGCGGCGCGTACGCCACGCCGTCGGCCACCACGCGCGCGCCCGCCTCGTGCGCCAGGGCGACGACGGCCGGCAGGTCGGCGATGCCGCCCAGCAGGTTCGACACGTGGGGCAGCGCCACCAGCGCCGTGCGCTGGCCCAGCAGCGCGCGCAGCCCGGCCAGCGTGCAGGTATACGTCGCAGGATCGACCGGCCACCAGCGGATGACGATGCCCTGCTTCTCGAGGCGCTTCCAGCAGCCGAGGTTCGCCTCGTGGCCGGTCTCGGCCAGGATGATCTCCTGGCCCGGCCTGAGCACCTGCGCATAGCACGATGCCAGCAGGTTCAGCAGCGCCGTGGTCGAAGACCCGAGGATGGCCTGCCCGCGCCGCGCGTTCACGAACAGCCGCGCGAAGGCGTGAGCCTCGTCGACCGTGGCCGTGCACCGGCGCGACAGCGGGTAGCCGGCGCCCAGCTGCACGTACGTCTGCGTCAGGTAGGCGTGCATGGCGTCGGCCACGCAGGCGGGCACCTGCGAGCCGCCGGCGTTCTCCAGGAACGCCGTGCCGGAGGCCAGGGCCGGGAAGGCGGCGCGCAGGGTGGCGAGGTCGGGGAGGGCGGCATCGGTGGCCATGGTTTCCGTCCTGGTCAGGGTGTGGCGGGGATGATGCCGCATTTGGGGGTTGTGGGCAATGGCGGGTGGGGATTGCGGGGGAAGCGACCCGTTCACCCGCGGATAGGCCGGGGCGGAAGGTGGCTACTGGACTGCGAACTGCGACGAGACTTGCGCCGGCGCAAGTGCCGGTAGTGTGGTATCCTCGCGTGGAGGTTCGCCGGCGTTCATGGCCGCAACTGCTCTGAATGGACCGCGATTCGGGGCGGGCTGACGAGAGTGGGTGGCAAGTGGCACAATCGCCGGGTCGCCGTTGGCTAGGCCAACGCCATCTCTGCAGCTCATCGTTGTTGCTGTGCGTCGTGACCTTCGCGGCGGTCTCCCAGGCTGGTTATGTGCCCAGCACCGAACCTCGGTCCCCCGCCGAGTACCTGTATCAGAACCCCTGCTTTGTCATGGCGAACCTCCGTGACGCGGCCTCGCAACTGAGGGCCGATGCGCAGTCGCAAGGCATCGACATTCACGCCGAAGCGCAGTGGCCGTACACGGGAGTGGTCGACGAATCGGCCCCGGGAACGATTCGGGTTGCCGTGGGGCTGTCAAAGGCCACCCCCATCGATGCCGCCGATGACAGCTTCGTTCGCAGGATGCAGGATGAGGGATCGCTCAAGGCCGCCGGGGTCAAGTACGTTGGTGTGTTCGTTACCAGGACGGGGCTCACGATCGATCAGGTGGCTACCGTACTCGAAGACGACGTGCAGATCATGCGGTGGTGCGGACCGAGGGCGCTCGTCGTGCGCGGTGATGCCGTGGCTCTGAGCGCACTCGCTTCTCGTGATTTCTTCGGTTGGCTGAGGGAGATCACGCCGGACATGAGGCGCGGCTCGTTCTGGCACGAAGGCCCGGCGTCGGCAATCTACGCGGTCAGCAGCTTCGTGCCGCTGGGCGATGAGCAGCTGGCTGACCTTGCGCGCATTGGGGTAACCGTGGAGCTCTTCGATCATGGCAAGTACTTCGCTGGAGTCATGGGTTCATGGGAACAGATCTGCGGGCTCCTGGATCTCTGGTGGGCCAGTATCGTTTCGCCCCCGCCGCCCGTTTCCGTCGACTAGCTGGGCAACGTCCCCACGCCGACTGACTGCCTGCATATGGGGAGCCGGCGGATTCGGCGGCACGCTCGCCGCCGCGGTTGGCATTCGGGTCCGACCGGACGCCCGCGAAGGGCGAAATGGGCGCACCCGGGGTCGATTCGAAAGAGGAAGCCGTAATCCAGGTTCGCGAGTAGGGGCATGGGCCGCAGTTCTCGCCAGCCGTCGATTCGTGGGCCCCAATTGACAGCGACTTGTCTCCCGCGCCCGCCTGTCCTTATAGTGATGGCACCATTTCAACCGCGCTCTAAGTGGCCCCGCATGGGATTCAATGGGGAGGGTGCCATGGGTCTTCACAATGATCCCCGGCGATCTCGACAGCGTTCGCTCCATCTCCTTCTGGTCCTGCCGGTCCTGGCGTTCGCGCTTCCCGCGGTCGCCGCGGCCCAGGACGTCATCTCCGAGATGATGGTGATCTACGGCGCCAAGCCCGGCATCGAGCCGCCGGCCGGCTACACGAAGCTCCGCGTCGACCTGAACGAGGGCGCGAGCGGCAACTACGTCTACGCCTGCTACAAGCGCGGCCTCGGGGCGCCGGTCACCGGCCTCGTCGTGACCTTGGGCGA
>CAINDZ010000562.1 GCA_903847545.1 uncultured bacterium
ACGCACCCTGCTGCTCGACTTCGACCCGCAGGGCAACGCCACCAGTGGCGTGGGCGCATCTGCCGGCGAAAAAACGAGTTATGAATTCCTCGTCGGCTCCGCAGCCTTCAGCGAAGCGGTCCAGACGACCAAGCTGCCCTACCTGGACGTGCTGACCACCGACCGCCGCCTGGCCGGCGCCGAGATCGAGCTGGTGGGTGAGGACGACCGCGAGGGCTTCCTCAAGCGCGCCCTGGCGGCGGTGCGCGACCGCTACGCCTTCATCCTCATTGACACGCCGCCGTCGCTGGGACTGTTGACCCTGAACGCGCTGACCGCGGCCGACTCGGTGCTGATCCCCATCCAGTGCGAATATTATGCGCTGGAAGGACTTAGCCAGCTTCTGAGCACGGTCCAGCTGGTCCAGCGGGGCCTCAACCGCGAGCTGCGGCTCGAGGGCGTCCTGCTGACGATGTTCGACCGCCGCCTGAAGCTGTCCAACCAGGTCGCCGACGAGGCCACCGACTTCTTCGGCGAGATGGTCTACGAGACCCGGATTCCGCGGAACGTGCGCCTGAGCGAGGCGCCGTCGTTCGGGCAGCCGATCTGTCTCTATGATGTGGAGTGCATCGGCTCGCAGTGCTACCTGGACCTGGCCAAGGAAGTCATCGCAGACAACCCGTGATTCCACAACGGCTTGCGGCTGCCAAGAAGGCGCCGCCGAAGGAAGTCTCGACATGAACAAGAACCGGGTTCTGGGCAAGGGGTTGTCGGCGCTGATCCAGGGGGCCGACCTGACGGGCGTGCCGCCCCGGCCTGCCGAGGCCGCCGGCACGGTGGCCAAGCTGCCGCTGGCGAGCATTGGCGTGAACCCCGACCAGCCGCGTAAAATCTTTCATGACAATGAATTGCAAGAACTGGCGGACTCGATCCGCCAGGTCGGCATCCTCCAGCCGGTGCTGGTGCGCCATCTGGCGGCCGGCCAGCGGGCCGTGCGGGCGCCCGGTGAAGAGGGCAGCGTCACGCCGCTGGAGTACTGCGTGGTGGCCGGCGAGCGGCGCGTGCGCGCGGCGCGGCTGGCCGGGCTGTCCGAGGTGCCGGCGCTCGTCGTGTCGTACGAGCAGACCGAGGCGTTGAAGGTCGCGCTGCTCGAGAACATCCAGCGCGAGAACCTGGGCCCCATCGAGGAAGCCACGGCGTATCGCCAGCTGATGAACGAGTACGGCGCGACGCAGGAAGAGATCGCTGAGATGCTGGGCAAGAGCCGCAGCGGCGTGGCGAACCTGCTGCGCCTGCTGACGCTCGAGGACGAGATCCTCGACCTGCTGCAGGACGGCCACCTCTCGACGGGCCACGGCAAGGTGCTGCTGGGTCTGCCGCCCGGGCCGGCGCGCGTGCAGTTGGCGAAGCTGTGCCGCACGCGCGGGCTGAGCGTGCGCGACTGCGAGCGTCGCGTGCAGGCCGGCGGCGCGAAGCCGCGCAAGGGCGCGGCGAAGAAGCGTGCGACCGGCGGCGGCGACGATGCCGCGTTGCGCGCGCTGGCGTCGCGCGCCGAGCAGGTGTACGGCTCGCCCGTCGTGATCGAGCGCGATGCGAAGACGGGCAAGGGCTCGGTGTCGGTGCGCTTCTTCTCGGACAGCGACCTGATCCGGCTGCTGCAGATCATGGGCGTGGACACGGAGTTGTAGGACGTCGTGCAGGGACGACCGCCACGTGAGGGCCGCCGCATGAACAGGCTGGCGAAATGGCTGGGCCGCGTGATGCTGCTGCGCCTGCTGCTGTGGGCGCTGGTCATCGCGTCGCTGGCGTTCATCGTCGCCACGCTGGTCGAGCTGAACGGCGACTACTCGGCGACCGGCTCGCTGCCCGGCCTGCTCGAGGCCGAGTGGCACCGCGGCCACATCCTGCGCGACATCCTCGGCAGCGGCGTCTTCCAGTTCCTGATCCTGGTCGTCGGCTGGAGCTCGTACTTCCGCCTGCGCACGCGCGAGCTGGGCCAGCTGCGCCTGCGCCGCTCGGAGCAGAAGTACCGCAACATCATCAACCACGCCGGCGAGGCCATCTTCCTGCTCGACGCCGATGGCCGCGTGCTGGAGTGGAACAAGAAGTCCGAGGACCTCTTCCACCAGCCGCGCCGCAACGTGCTGGG
>CAINDZ010000563.1 GCA_903847545.1 uncultured bacterium
AGACCGGCGCCAGCTTCACGCGGTCCTTCGCCGTGGTCACGACGCGGGCCGCTCCCGTCTCCGCGAGGATGCGATCGAGGCGGGCCAGCATCCGCGGCCCGTACGGCTCGTGGTCGTCGCAGCGCACCGCGGCCACGACCTCGCCCACGCGCCGCGCCGCCTCGGCCTCGAAGGCCCCGGGCCGCGCGATGCCGGACACGAGGAGCGCCGGCCCGCAGGCAGCCTCCGGGTCCGAGAGCGTGAACGTGCGCGAGAAACCCGCGAGGCGGACGCCGGGCGGCGCTCCCAGCCCGGCGGGATCGCCCTCGACCAGCCAGACGCCGGCGCGCCGCGCGCCGCGCGCCGATTCGCGCCAGGGGCCGAACGGGGACGTCGCCCCGGTGCGCGGCACGAGGTGTTCCCCCCCGGGTCCGGTCGCGCGCTCCCAGGTGTCGAGGATGACGATGTCCAGGTGCCGCCCGACACCGGCGGTCTGGTGCCCATCCTCGAGCAGGATGATGTCCAGGGCCGACGCGTCGACGCACAGGCGGCCGAAGCCGTCGGCCCGCCGCCGCGCCTGCATCACCGTCCAGCCCCAGGGCGCCAGGGTCGCCGCCAGCAACCGCGCCTCGTCGCCGGCTCCCCCGGACGCGGCGTCCACGAACAGGGGCCCGGCCAGGCGGGAGCCGAAGCCGCGGGTCAGGACGGCCCCGCGCAGGCCACCGGCCGCCAGGTCGCGCGCCAGCTGCGCGGTCACCGGCGTCTTGCCCGTGCCCCCCAGCGCCAGGTTGCCGATCGACACCACGAGCGGCGCCCGCGGCGGGGACGGCCGCTGCGCGGCCTGGCGGGCGACCCACGCGTCGGCCAGGGCGGCGGCCAGCGCGAGCGGGCCGCGCGGTTCGGTCGCGCCACGGGCCTGCCAGCGGCGCGTCAGGTGCCTCACGGGCGCGGACCGCAGGTCGTAGGCCTTCATCGGGCCGTCCCTTCCCCGAAGAACGCGGACAGCGCGGCCCGCAAGGCGGCGGCCCCGGCCTCGGCCGGTCCCTCGTGCGCAACCACGGGCGCCCCAACGGCCAGCCTGACGCGCGAGAAGGGCAGCGGCACCACGGTGCGGTCCCAGGTCCGCAATCGCAGCGCCGGCCCCGGCACGGCCTTCAGGGGGACGACGGGCGCGCCGGTCAGGTGCGACAGGTGGGCAACGCCGTCGCGGATCTCGCCGAACGGGCCCTTCGGGCCGTCGACCGCCACCCCGACGGCCGCGCCGGTGGCCAGCAGCCGGCGCAACTCGACGAGCGCGCGGCCCCCGCCCTCGCCGGTGGCCCCGCGCACGAAGGCGAAGCCCCCGCCCTCGCCGCCGAGCGCCCGCACGAGGATGTCGCCGTCCTCGCTGCCGCTGACCAGCAGGTGGGGCCGCGCGGCCCGCACGAACATCAGGCACGGCAGGATGTCGCGGTGCAGGCAGGCGTAGATGACCGGTCCGCGACCCGCGCCCGCCGCGACGACATCGCGAGGCTCGAGCCGCACCGTGGCGGCCAGGAGGCGCCACAGCGCGGGCGCCAGCCTCAGCTTCAGTCCCTGCGGGCCCATCTCAGCGACGCCCCGCGGCCTGGTCCCGGCGGTCCATGAGCCCGATCGCCGCCAGCGCCGCGCGGTCCCACGCCCCGGGCGCGCCGCAGGCCTTGCGCAACTGCCGCACGTCAGCCTGGAACGCCTCGCGGTCGGCGGGCCGCGCCAGCCAGGTCAGCAGGTCCCGCGCCAGGGGCAACGGGCTGGCCTCGTCCTGCACATGTTCGCGGACCACGCGCCGGTCCATGACGAGGTTCGCCAGCCCGATGTGGCGCACCTTGAGCAGCCGCCGCGCCGCGAACGCCGTCAGCGCACCGGTGCGGTAGACGATCTCGTGCGGCACGCCGGCCAGGCCGGCCTCCAGGCTGGCGGTGCCGCTGCAGACGAGCGCCAGGTCGAGCCGCGGCAGCAGCGTCGGCAGCGGCTCCTCGGACAGCTCGGCGCCGAACAGGAAACGCTCCTGCAGCCACGCGCGGTCGACGCCGGGCGCCACGCTCACGACGAAGCGCACCTCGCGCCCGCCGAGGTGGCCGATGATCGTCTGGCTGGTCACCTTCAGGATCGGCAGCAGCGCCGCCAGTTCCTGCCGGCGGCTGCCCGGCAGCAGGCCGATGGTCAGCGGCGCATCGCGCTGGCCCAGGCGTTCCTCGCGCGCGGCGACCGAGGCCGCGAACGGGAACCGGCCGGCGTAATCGTCCATGAGCGGGTGCCCGAGTGGCGCCACCTCGAACCCGCGCGCCCGGAAGAAGGCGGGCTCGAACGGCAGGATGGTCCCGAGCAGGTCGATGCGCCGCCGCAGCGAGGCCGCGCGCCAGCCGCCCCACGCCCACAGTTGCGGCGCCACGAGCCAGAAGACGGGCACGCCGGCGCCCCGGGCGGCGCCGGCCAGCCGGGCATTGAAGCCGGGGAAGTCGATGGGCAGGAAGAGGTCGACGGCCTCGCGTTCGAGATGGCGCCCGAGGGCGCGTCGCGCGGACCACAGCGAGGGCAGGGCCCGGGCCACCTCGCCCACGCCCATGACGGCGATGTCCGCCGAGTCGCGGACGATCTCGACCCCGGCCGCGCGAAGGGCCGGGCCGCCGAGGGCGCTGAAGCGAAGCTGGGGATCCCGCCGGCGCAGGGCCTCGACCACGCGGGCGCCGTAGCGGTCGCCGCTGGCCTCGCCGCAGGACAGGAAGATGTGGCGCGGCCGCCCTCGGCTCACAGTCGGCTCCCGTCGGCGGCCGCCGGCGTCCTCAGCGGACGATGCCGCGGTCCGAGCGCCTGATGAAGGCCATCAGGTCCTCGATGTGCTGCGTCAGCTGGCAGTCGGCGGCGATGCGCTCGAGCGCCTGCGTGACGTTCAGCCCGGACCGGTAGAGCAGGCGGTAGGCCTTCTTGAGGTTCTGCAGGTCCTCGTCGGAGAACCCGCCACGCTTGAGGCCGATGGCATTGATGCCCGCGACCTCGATCGGGTTGCCCGCGACCTTGATGAACGGCGGCACGTCCTGGGGCAGGCGGCTGCCGCCGCCCACGAACGCATAGGCGCCCACGCGCACGAACTGGTGCACCGGCGTCATGCCGCCCAGGATGGCGTGGCTCTCGACCTCGACATGGCCCGCGAGGTTGACGGCGTTCGCCAGCACGGTGTGGTCGCCGACGCGGCAGTTGTGCGCGATGTGCACGTAGGCCATCAGCAGGTTGTCCGAGCCCACGCGCGTGCTGGCGCCCTCGCCCGTCGCCGGGTGGATCGTGACGAACTCGCGGATGTCGTTGTTGTCGCCGATCTCGACGTAGGTCACTTCGCCGTGGTACTTCTTGTCCTGCGGCTCGCAGCCGATGGCGGCGCCGTGGAAGATGCGGTTGCCCGATCCCATCACGACGTGGCCCGTGAGCAGCACGGAAGAGCCGATCACGCAGTCGGGGCCGACCACGACATCGGGGCCGATGATGGCAAACGGCCCGACCTTCACGTTGTGCCCCAGGCGGGCGCCGGGATCGACCACCGCGGTCGGGTGGATCTCGGGCTCACTCACCGGGCGCAGCCCGGCCACCTTGTTCATCTTCACCGGATCCAACCCATCCTCCTTCGGGTGCGCGGCTCAGGCATCCACGACCGTGGACATGAGCTCCGCCTCGGCGACCAGCGTATCGCCGACCCAACCGGTCCCCTTCATCTTGCACAGCGACCCGCGCAATTTGAGCAGTTCCAGCTCGAAACGCAACTGGTCTCCCGGCAAAACCGACTGGCGGAACCGCGCCCCGTCGATGCCGCTGAAGTAGACCAGCTTGCCCCGGGGGTCCTCCACACTGCTCAGCAGGAGCACCCCGCCCACCTGGGCCATGGCCTCGATGATGAGCACCCCGGGCATGATCGGGTGCCCCGGGAAGTGCCCCTGGAAGAACGGCTCGTTGATCGTCACGTTCTTCAGGCCCACCACGCGCTTGCCGGGCTCCAGTTCGGTGATGCGGTCCACCAGCAGGAACGGGTACCGGTGGGGCATGATCTCCATGATCGAGGCGATGTCCCAGTGGCGCGGTTCCCGGGGCGGGTAGATGCGGGGCATCTTCCGCTCGGACCTGGCCAGCAGGCGCGTGAACTCGACGTTCGCGGCGTGCCCGGACAGCTTCGCGTGCACGTGGCCCTGCAGCGGCATGCCCAGCAGCGCGAGGTCGCCCAGCAGGTCGAGGATCTTGTGCCGCACGCACTCGTCGGCGAAGCGCAGCGACTGGCCGCCCTCGAGCCTGCCGTCGTTGAACACCAGCGCGTTCTCCAGGCTGCCGCCCAGGGCCAGGCCCTGGCGCCGCAGGCCCTCCACGTCGCGCATCAGCGCGAACGTCCGGGCGGGGGCGATCTCGCGCCGGAACACCGACGGACGCACCTCGAACAGCGCCTCCTGCCGACCGATCAGGGGCTCGTCGTAGGCGATCTCGAAGCTGACGCGGAAGTCGTCCGCCGGGGTGGCCGTGACTTCCGCCTCGCCCAGCTTCAGCGACAGCGGGCGGGTGATCTTGTGGTACGTGTTGGGCAGGCCCTGGTCGCGCACGCCCGCGCGGTCCAGCATCTCGACGTACGGCAGCGAACTGGCGCAGCCGGTCACCGGCGGCTCGCCGCCCTCGAGGCGGATCAGGCAGTTCGTCACGCCCATGCCGTACAGCGCGGCCAGCACGTGCTCGACCGTGTGCACGGTGATGCCCTGGTGGACCAGCGTCGTGGCCCGGACCAGGTCCGCCGCGGCCACCGCGTACTCGACCAGCGCCGGGATGCGCACGTCGCCGCCGGGTCCGGGCACGACGAAGACGAGGCCGGTGTTCGGCTCCGCCGGCTGGAAGGTCATGCGGGCCGGGGCGCCCGAGTGCAGGCCGATCCCCTCGATCGACACCTCGGTCCCGACGGTGCGCTGGAGCCAGAGCAACGGTCACTTCCCCTGTTCGGGCCCGGCCGCGCCGGCCGGTCCCCTGCCGCGGTTCTCGAGCGCCCGCAACCGCGCCAGCGCGGCCGGCAGGCGCCGCAGCGCCGCCGTGATGCGGAACGACTCCTGGAAGTCCAGTGCGGGGTAGCCGAACATGGCTGCCCGCGCCGGCACGTCCTTGATCACGCCGGCCTGCGCGCCGATGCGGGCGCCGTCGCCCACCTCGAGGTGGTCGGCAATGCCGACCTGGCCACCGGTGATGACGCCGTTGCCCAGCGTGCAGCTGCCGGCGATGCCCGTCTGGGCGCTCAGCGCGCAGTGCCGCCCGATGCGCACGTTGTGCGCGACGTGCACCTGGTTGTCCAGCTTGCTGCCGGCGCCGATGACCGTGCGCCCGGTCGTGGCGCGGTCGATCGTCACCAGCGCCCCCAGCTCGACGTCGTCCTGCACCTCGACGATGCCGACCTGCGGGATCTTCACCTGTCCGTTGGGGCCGGCGAGGTAGCCGAACCCGTCGGCGCCGACGACGGTGCCGGCGTGGACGATCACGCGGTCGCCCAGCAGGCAGCCCTCGCGGATCGTGACCTGCGCGTGGATGACGCAGTCGCGCCCGAGCACCGCGTCGCAGCCGACCGTCACGTGCGGCCCGAGGCGGCACCCCGCCCCGATCCGCGCCCCGGCGCCGACCACGCAGTAGGGCCCCACGGACCCGGCGGCGACCTCCGCCTCGGGGTGGATGACCGCGGTGGCGTGCACCCCGGGCGGATAGAGCCGGTCGGGGTCCGGCAGGCGCAGCGCGAGGAAGCGCGCGAACGCCTCGTAAGGACGGTCCACGACAATGCTCGGACGATCGAGATCCAGGCCCGCCGGCACGAGGAAGGCCCCGGCGGCGCTGGCAAGGGCCTCGGCCAGCCGCTCCGGCCCGGCCACGAAGCTGAGGTCGCCGGGCCCGGCATCGGCCAGCGACGCCGCGCCGGTGACCAGCGGGTCGGCGCCCTCGCGCCAGTGCCCGCCGAGCCGGCCCGCCAGTTCGCTCAAGCGCCAAGCCTGCTGCACGACGTTTCCTTCCAAACGACCGCCCCCCGCCTTCCCGGCGAGGGGCTAAACGCTTCGGAAATGGGACCTTGCCAGTTTCGGCGCGTCGGCCCCGGGTGTCAACCCCGAAGCCGGCCGGAAACCCGGGCTACTTGTCGCCGCGGACCAGCGCCTGCAGCACGTCGTTCGTGATCTCGAGCTGCGGGTCGACGTACAGCACGGTCATGGCGGCGGAGTCGACGACCATCCCGAGGCCGCGCTCCTTGGCCAGCCGCTCGACGATGGTCTTGACCTGGTCGAGGATCGGCTGCATGCGGGCCCGGCCCTCGGCCTCGGCCTTCTGCTCGGCCGCCTCGCGGAACTGGAAGTACTCGGCCTTCTGCTTCTCGAGCTGCTGCGTCTTCGTCGCCAGCGCGTCCTTGCCCAGCAGCAATTGCTGGCTGTCGAGCTCCTCGATGGCCGCCGAGAGCGCCTTTTCCTTAAGGCTGAGCTCGCGCTCGAGGTCCTGGACGAACTTCTGGTACTGCTCCTGCGCGTCCCGCATGGCCGGGTATTCCTGGGCGATGCGCTCCGAGTTGATGACCGCCATCGGGCGGGGCTCCGCGCCAAGGGCAGCCGTCGCCGCCACGACCATGCCGATCACCAGCGCCAGGCGCAGCGTCTTCATCCGATTCATCACGTGCCTCCGTTGCGACCCGCCGCCGGGCCCTCGACTAGAAGAAGTTGCCGATCGTGAAATGCGGTTCCCAGGCCGGTCCACCCGCCGCCCGGTCGAAGCCGTAGCCGTAGTCGAAGCCGATGTTGCCCATCATGGGGACCTCGACCCGGATGCCGAAGCCCGCGCCCTTGCGCAGGTCGGCC
Source organism: uncultured bacterium (assembly GCA_903847545.1). Classification (GTDB taxonomy): domain Bacteria; phylum Krumholzibacteriota; class Krumholzibacteriia; order LZORAL124-64-63; family LZORAL124-64-63; genus CAINDZ01. The sequence continues at coordinate 6,834 of CAINDZ010000563.1, forward strand.
AGGTCGGCCTGGGAGAAGCTGTTCCAGACATCTCCCATATCGAGGAATGTGAGCAAATGCACGGCCGGGGTCAAGGGATACAGGATCTCGGTGTTGAAGATGGCGAAGAACCGGCCGCCGATGAAGCTCGGGTTGCCCCGCGGCACCACCTCGAGGTCCTTGTAGCCGCGCAGGGGCAGCCGGCGGTTCCCGCCCAGCCGGTAGCGGTCCCAGTCCGGCACGCTGTCGGCGGCGTTCAGGCCGTGGATCAGCCCGAAGAAGCCGCGCAGGTGCAGGGCGAAGCCGGCCGGCAGCTTGTTGTAGAACGAGTGCGAGAGCTGGTGCTCCTGGAACGACGTCTGCCCGCCCAGGAATCCGCCGGCGTACTCGAACGTGTAGCTCGTCTTGGAGCCCGTGGTCGGGAAGAACGGGCTGTCCGTCGAGTTGCGGTTGAACGACACCTGGAAGCTGCTCTTGGACTGCGGCCAGTCGATGCGGTCCAGCCGCTGCCACGGCAGGTCGCTGGTGCCCAGCAGTCGCTCGAGCTCGTTCAGGTAGTTCAGGTAACTGGTGCTGAAGTTGTCGAGCCGGGTCTGGGACAGCTCGTAGCGCAGCCCGACGCGGCTGTAGCGCGTGCCGGGGATGCGCCGTCCCAGCCGGGCGTTGAAGCCCCGCACGCGGCTCTCGTAGAAGTCGTCGTAGTTGTACTGGTAACGGTCGAAGATGTCGACGCCCACGAGGGTCGGCGTACCCCGGAACCAGGGCTCGGTGAAGCTCAGGTCGAGGTAGCGGCGCCGGGTGCCGAACTGCCAGGTCAGGCCGAGGTTCTGCCCCTTGCCGCGGAAGTTGGTCTCGGCCACCTGGATGAAGCCGCTGGCCGAGGTCTCGGCGCTGTACGACATGCCGAACATGAACTGCCCGGTCTGCTTCTCCTTGACCTTCAGGTCGAGGTCGACGTCGCCGCCCTGCACCGGCTTGATGTCCGGCTGCACGTCCTCGAAGAACCCGGTCTGGTAGATGTCCCGCATCGTGTTGCGGATCCGGGTGTTGCTGAACGTGTCGCCGGGGAAGATCGCCAGCTCGCGCAGGATCACGTTGTCGTGCGTCTTGGTGTTCCCCGAGACCGTGACGTCGCGGATGTTGGCCGGGCGCCCTTCCTGGAAGCTGAACTCGACGTTGACCTCGCGGCCCTTGATGTCGCGCTTGGGCTCGACCGTGATGTAGATGTAGCCGCGGTCCGCGTAAACCTGCTGCAGGTCGTCCAGCGTGGCGAGGTACTCGTCCTCCTTGAAGACGCGCCCCTTCTGCAGCAGCACGTGATCGGCCACGGTGACGTCGTCGAGGACCGTGTTGCCCTGCCAGCGGACGTCGCCGACGGTGTACTGCTCGCCCTCGTTCATCTGGACGACGATGTCCAGGCGCTCGCGTCCCTCGCGGAAGTTGAGCTGCGTGCCGGCGATCGCGGCGTCCAGGAACCCCTGGTTGCGGCAGAAGGTCAGGATCCGCTCCTGGTCCTCCTCGAACTGCTTCTTCTTGAACGAGCCGCCGCGCAGGAAGCCGGTGGTGCCCTGCTTCATCGCGCCGCGCAGGTCCGAGGACTTCAGCTGCCGGTTGCCGGTGAAGGTGATGGTCTCGACCTTGACCTCGCGGCCTTCCTTCACCGTGACGACGAGGTCCTCCATGTTGTTGCCGTCGATCACCGTGGAGTCCGTGGAGACCTCGACGTTGTAGTAGCCCTTCTCGTAGTAGAGGTCCCGCAGCGGCTGCAGGTCGCGCCGGACGGCGGCCGGGTTCGAGAACTGGCCGACCGTCACCGGGAACGCCTCGCGCAGGTCCTTCTCGTCGACCTTGTCGTTGCCCTTGAACCGGACGCTGCGCACGCGCGGGAACTCGCGCAGGTTGATCACCAGGCGCACGCCGCCGGGCTCCTCCTGCAGGTAGACGAACACGTCGCCGAACTTGCCGGTGGCGAACAGCTTGCGGATCGCCTCGCTGACGGCATCGGGCGTGAATTCGCCGCCCTCGGCCAGGCCGGACCAGGCCGTGACCTGGCGCGGCCCCACGGTCAATGCCCCGACCACGTCGATGCCGGTGATGCGCGGGGCCTCGGCGGCGGTCGCGCCGGAGGTCCACGCCAGGGACAGGGCGCAGCACAGCACCATCAGGGTGGCCAGTCGGCGCGCCGGGCGGATCAATTGAGGCAAGGGGCTCCCCATCGTCGGGTTGGGAGAATTGGAAGCGGCAGTCTAGCATCGGCCGCCGCGGCCCACAACGGAGAAGGGCCGGTGGACGCCACCGCGGCGCCGCCGCCCGGGTGGGGCCGGGCGTGCCCATCTCCAACCCGCGGCGGCGACAGGAGTTCCCGCGGCGCGGACGGCCCAAGATAGGCCTCCACGGGCCCATGCCAAAGCCCAAAATCCGGGGGTGGGCAGGCAGCGGCGGCGTCCCCGGTTCCGGGAACGCCGCCCATGGGGCCCCTGGCGGGGCCGCCACTGCCGTGGGCCGCCTAGGCCGTGGCCGTCGGGACCTCTTCCCGGGGCTCGGCCTTGAAGGTGAGCTTGCCGCTCTTGACGCTGATCACCATGCGGCTCTTGCTGACGACCTCGCCCCGCAGGAGCTTCTCGCTGAGGGGGTCCTCGACGTGCTTCTGGATGGCCCGGCGCAACGGCCGCGCCCCCAGCTGCTGGTCGTAGCCCACCTCGCAGAGGAAGTCCTTGCAGGGCTTGGTGAAGTCGAACTCGATCTCCAGGTTCTTCAGCCGGTTGCTGACGTCCGCGAGCAGGATCTCGACGATGCGCGAGATGTCGTCGCGGCCCAGCGGCTTGAACGTGATGATCTCGTCCACGCGGTTGATGAACTCGGGGCTGAACGTCTTGCGCAGGTCCGAGTCGATGTTCCCCTGCACGCGCTGCCGGTTCTGGTCGGCCTCGTCCGAGCCGAAGCCGACGCCCCGCACCCCGTGCGTCTTGCGGCTGCCGACGTTGCTGGTCATGATGACGACCGCGTTGCGGAAGTCGACCGTGCGGCCGAAGCTGTCCGTCAACTGGCCGTCGTCGAGCACCTGCAGCAGGATGTTGTAGACGTCCGGGTGCGCCTTCTCGATCTCGTCGAGCAGGATCACCGAGTAGGGCTTGCGACGGACCTTCTCGGTCAGCATGCCGCCCTCGTCGTAGCCCACGTAGCCGGGAGGCGCGCCGACCAGCCGGCTGACCGAGTGCTTCTCCATGTACTCGGACATGTCGACCCGGATCAGCGACGCCTGGTCGCCGAACAGGAACTCGGTCAGGCGCCGGGCGACCTCGGTCTTGCCGACGCCGCTGGGCCCGAGGAAGATGAAGGAGCCGATCGGCCGCCGCGGGTCGCGCAGGCCGGCGCGGTTGCGGCGGATGGCCTTCGAGACGGCGGCCACGGCCTCGTCCTGGCCGATGACCCACTTGCCCAGCTCGTCCTCCATCCGCAGCAGCTTGTCGGTCTCCTCCTCCTCCACCTCGGACACCGGGATGCCCGTGATGTCGGCGATGACGCGGCAGATGAGCTTCTGGTCGACGTTGGCCGTCAGTTCCGAGTCCTCGCCGGTCCAGTTCTGCTTGAGCTCCTGGAGCTTCTTCTTGAGCTCCTTCTCCTCGTCGCGGAACGCGGCGGCGCGCTCGAACTCCTGCGCCTGGATGGACGATTCCTTCTCGGTGATGACGCCCTCGATGCGCTTCTCGATCTCGCGCAGGTCGGGTGGCACCACGGCCTGGCCCAGGCGGGCCCGGCTGCCCGACTCGTCGAGGATGTCGATCGCCTTGTCCGGCAGGAAACGGCCGGAGATGTAGCGGTTCGACAGGAAGACCGCCGCGCGGATGGCGTCATCGTCGTACGAGACGTGGTGGTGCGACTCGTACTTGTCGCGCAGCCCGAACAGGATCTGGATGGCCTCGGCCTCGCTGGGCGGGTTGACCATCACGGGCTGAAAGCGACGCTCGAGCGCGCCGTCCTTCTCGATGAACTTGCGGTACTCGTCCATCGTCGTGGCGCCGACGCACTGGATCTCGCCGCGGCTGAGCGCGGGCTTCAGCATGTTCGACGCGTCGATGGCGCCCTCGGCGCCGCCGGCGCCGACGATCGTGTGCAGCTCGTCGATGAACAGGATCACGTCCGGGTTCTCGCGGATCTCGGCCATGATCTGCTTGAGGCGCTCCTCGAACTGGCCGCGGTACTTGGTGCCCGCGACGACGCTGGCGAGGTCCAGCGAGACGATCTCCTTGTCGCGCAGCAGCGCCGGGACATTGCCCTCGACGATGCGCGTCGCGAAGCCCTCGACGATGGCGGTCTTGCCGACGCCGGGCTCGCCGATCAGCACCGGGTTGTTCTTCTTGCGGCGGCTCAGGATCTGGATGCAGCGGTCGATCTCGCGCGCGCGGCCGATGGTCGGGTCGAGCTTGCCCTCGCGGGCCATGTCGGTCATGTTGCGGCCGAACTGCTCGAGGACCGAGTTCTCCTTCTTGCGCGCGGCCTTGCGCTTGCGCGCGTCGCCGGCGGCGGGACCGGCGGCCTCGCCCGCGCCCAGGGCCTTCATGACCTCGCGCTTGACCGTCTCGTGGTCGGCGCCCAGCTCGCGCAGCACGCGCGCGGCCACGCCCTCGCCCTCGCGGATCAGCGCCAGCAGCAGGTGCTCGGTGCCCACGTAGTTGTGGTTGTGCAGGCGGGCCTCGTCGATGGACAGCTCGAGGACCTTCTTCGCGCGCGGCGTGAAGGGAACCTCGCCGATGCTGACCGGGCCCATGGGCGCGGTGACCGAGTCCTCGATCGCCTTCTGGATGCGGTCGAACTCGAGGTTCAGGCGGCGCAGCACGTTGGCGGCCACGCCCTCGCCCTCGCGGATGATGCCGAGCAGGAGATGTTCGGTCCCGATGTAGTCGTGCTGGAGCCGGCCCGCCTCGTCACGGGCCAGGAACAGGACCTTCCGTACACGCTGGGTAAAGCGGTCGTTCATGCCGCGCGCCTCCGTTCGCCGCTGCTGATGCCCCGGGGCGGCAGGGGCTCCGCCACCGGTTGATGTCGCAGAATATACCGGACCGGCCGGCGTCTCGCTACACCGGCCAAGGGTTGGTCCACGCTTCCGCGAGGCAAGTTCCGGGCCGCGCCCCGGCGCCGGCCACCCGGACGGCATCGGCCGATCCCCGCAGGAACTTAAGGACTTAGCGGCGTGCTCCGGGGCCCCGGCGCGGGCAGGATTTCAGGGGGAGGCAAAATATGCCCGCAGCAGGTCCGAGCGGGCCGCCGAACGCTCCCGACCGTCGAGCCGCCGGCCGGCCGCCAGCTCCAGGTGCGCCCCCTGGTGGCGGACCAGCAGCCGGTTCAGCACGGCCCAGTCGGGGGTCGGCAGCAGGTCCAGCCCGCGGCCCAGCCGGGCGTGCGACAGGCAGTCCCAGGTCTCCTGAGTGGTCATGAGGCGGGCATGCGCCAGGGCGGCGCAGCCGCGGCAGGCCAGGTCCTCCAGCCCGCGCCGGTCGCGCGCGAGCAGCACCTCGCGGGCCGCGCGCTCGTGCAGGATGACCTTCCCGACGTGCAGCGCGAAGTCGGCGGCGATCTCCTGCTCGTCCCGGCCCAGGGTGGTCAGGTTGCCGATGCGGAACATCGCCCCGCGGACCGTCCGACCCTCGCCGGCCAGCCCCCGCACGCCGAATTCCAGCTGGCGCAGGGCGTTCAGGACCTTGTCGATCTCGTCCGCCATGACCAGGCCCGGCAGGTGCAGCACGGCCGACAGGCGCAGCCCCGTCCCGACGTTGCCCGGCGAAGCCGTCAGGTAGCCCTGTTCCTGGCTGAAGGCGGGCTCGTAGCCTCCGGCCATGTCGTCGTCCAGGCGCAGCGCGGCACCCACGGCCGCGGCGGGATCGAAGCCCGGGGCCCACGCGCACAGGCGCAGGTGGTCCTCGCCGTTGACCAGCGCCACCGCCGACAGGTCGTCGGAGGCCACCGCGAAACGGTGCTCCGGCGCGGCGAGCAGGTCGTCGCCGGCAAGCATCTTCTCGCGCAACACCTGCCGCGAGCGCGGCTCGCAGGCGCCCAGGTCGACGTGGAAGCCCCCGGCCAGGGCGGGCAGCGCGCGCAGGCGGCGGGCGAGGTCGATGCCGATGGTGGCCAGGGCCGCTTCCGGCGCGCGGTGCGGGAAGGGGAAGCCGGCCAGGTTGCGCGCCAGGCGCGCGCGGGTGGCCAGCACGACGTCGGCCTCGGGGCCCGCGCCGTCCAGCCACGCGGCGTCGCGTCCGGCCAGGCCATCCAGGGGGCCGCTCATGCCTGCCCTCCCTCGCCGGGCCGGGCCGGGCCTTCCAGTTCGCGCAGGCGATCGCGCAGCGAGGCGGCGCGCTCGAAGTCCTCGGCGGCCACCGCCTTGGTCAGGCCGAGTCGCAGCCGCGTGATCTCCGCCAGGCGCGTGGTCGGCTGCCCGCCGCCGGGCACCTTGCCGACATGCGAGATGTGGCGGTGGAAGCGCGCCAGGAGGGGCAGCAGCGTGGAACGGAAGGTCGTGTAGCACTGCGCGCAGCCGAGGCGATTGTCGCGCCGCAGGTCTTCCAGCGTGGTGCCGCAGCCCGGGCACTCGGCCTTGGCGCCGCCGAGTCCCTGCCCGAGGAACGACACCAGGGGCTCGGCCGCGGGCGTGGCCGGCGTCTGCTCGCGCGTGGCCGCGCAGTCCGCGCACAGCCACATGCTGCGGCGCTGCTCGCCGTTCATCTCCAGCCAGTGGACGCTGGCCTCCCGCAACCCGCAGCGATGGCACTTCATGCCGCGCCTCCCCCGGCGTCCTGCAGCCGACCGTCCTCCAGGTGCCAGCGACGGTCCGCGCGCTCGGCCAGTCGCTCGTCGTGCGTGACCAGGACCAGGCCGACGCCCTCCTGCCTGTGCAGCGCCATCAACAGGTCGCCCAGGCGCGCCCCGTTGGCCGCGTCGAGGTTCCCGAAGGGCTCGTCTGCGAGCACCAGCGCCGGCCGGTTCATGAACGCCCGCGCGACCGCGACCCGCTGCTGCTCGCCGCCCGAGAGCTCGCCGGGCAGGTGCGAGGCGCGCCCCGCCAGCCCCATGTGGTCGAGGAACGCGCCGGCGCGCTCGCGGTCGGCGGCGGTCACTTCGCCGCGGCTGCGCACGGGCACCAGCAGGTTCTCCAGCGCGGTGAAGTCCGGCAGCAGGAAGTGGAACTGGAAGACGAAGCCCACGCCCTCGGAGCGCCAGCGCGCGCGCGCGTTCTTGTCGCCCACGGGCAGGGGAACGCCGTCGACGAGGACATCGCCGGTCGTCGGCTTGTCGAGCCCCCCCAGGATGTTCAGGAGGGTGCTCTTGCCGCTGCCGCTGCGCCCGGTGACGGCCGCCGTCCGCCCGGGTTCGAGCCGGAAGTCGACGCCGCGCAGCACCTCGACGACGCCGTCGGTGCGGCGAAACGACTTGTGCAGGTCCCGGGCTTCGAGCAGCACCGACATCGGGCGGCCTTTCTAGGTGTAGCGGATGATGTCCATCGGCTCGAGGTTCGACGCTTCCCAGCTGGGCCACAGCGCGGCCGCCAGCGACATCGCCAGCGTGATCCCCGCGATGAGCACCAGGTCCGTCCATTCCAGTAGCACCGGCACGTGGTCCACGAAGTACACGTCCCCGGGCAGCTTGACCCCGTGGGCGTCCAGGAACCAGATGCCGGCCAGGCCGATGGCCGTGCCCGCGCCGATGCCCAGGGCGCCCAGCCACAGGCCGTTCAGCAGGAAGATGCCGCGCACCTGCCCGCGACCGGCCCCCATGGCCAGCAGGATGCCGATCTCGCGACGGCGCTCGCCGACCATCATGGTCAGGATGCCGATGATGTTGAACCCCGCGATGACGATGATCATGCCCAGCAGCACGACCATGATCACCTTCTCCAGCTTGATCCACTGGAACAGGTTCTGGTTCAGCGCCATCCAGTCCGTCGGGAAGTAGTCGTGGCCGAGTCGCGCGCGCATGTCGTCCGCGACCCGGTCCGCGCGCATCAGGTCCGCGACCTTGACGCCCAGCAGCGAGGCGCCGTCGGGCGGGTAGCCGAGGAACGCGCCCACGCGCTGCCGCTCGCCGTAGACGAAGCGGCTGTCGAACTCGTACATCCCCGTCTCGAGGAAGCCGACGACGACGAACCGCTCGCTCACGGGCCGGATGTCCTGCAGGTCCAGCTCCTCGTTCACCGAGGTCAGGACGACGGTGTCGCCGATCGCGACGTAGAGGTTCGCCGCCAGCTCCGAGCCGATGATGGCGCGCGCGCAGTCGCCGCGGTCGAGCGCGGCCAAGACCTCCGGCTGCGGGCGCAGGTAGTGGCTGAGCGGCAATACCGCGTCGACCCGCCCGGGATCGATGCCCCAGACGACGCCGGCCTGCGGACGCGGCGGGCCGACCTGACGAGGCGACGAGACCAGGACCTCCTGCCGGATGAACGGCGCCACGCCCGTCACCTCGGGCACGGCCGCCACGCTGTCGAGCACGGCCTGCAGCGGCTGGAACCCCTCGGGCCGGCTCGTCATCAGCGTGATCATCGGCATGTTCTCGACGAACGTCCGCCGCATCTCGGCGTGGAAGCCGTTCATCACCGCGAGCGTGATGTTCAGCACCGCCACGCCGATCGCCACGCCGACGATGGCCAGCACGCTGGTGCGCCCCAGGAACCGGCTGTGGCGCCGGCTGCGCAGGTAGCGACGGCCGATGTAGGTCGCGAAGCGCATCTAGCCTTCGCCGCCCGCCCGCTCGGGGCGCATGGCCGGGAAGAGCAGCACGTCGCGGATGTTGTTCGTGTCGACCAGCAGCATCACCAGCCGGTCGATGCCCATGCCCATGCCGCCCGTGGGCGGCATGCCCTGCTCCATGGCCATCAGGAACTCCTCGTCCAGCGGCTGCGCCTCGTCGTCGCCCGCCTCGGCCAGGCCGCGCTGCGCCTCGAAGCGGCGGCGCTGCTCGAACGGGTCGTTCAGCTCGGAGAAGCTGTTGGCCACCTCGAAACCGGCGCAGAAGAGCTCGAAGCGCTCGACCAGGCCGGGCACCTCGCGGTGGGCCTTGGCCAGCGGCGACAGCTCCTTGGGGTGGTCCATGACGAAGGTCGGCTGGGTCAGGCCCGGCTCGACCAGCTCGCCGAAGAGCGCGTCGAGGACCTTGTCGCGGCCCATCCCCTTGCGCGGCTCGATGCCGTGCCGGCGCGCCAGGGCGACGACGCCGGCATCGTCCAGCTGCATCAGGTCGACGCCGGTCTTCTCGGCCAGGGCGTCCATGAAGCGCACGCGGGCGAACGGCTTGTTGAAGTCCAGGCTGACGCCGCCGTAGGTCAGCACGCCGTCCTCGCCGAACCGCTGCGCCAGGCGCCGCAGCATCCGCTCGGTCAGGTCCATCATCTGGTGGTAGTCCCACCAGGCCGCGTAGCACTCGAGCATCGTGAACTCGGGGTTGTGCGTGCGGTCCATGCCCTCGTTGCGGAAGTCCTTGGCGATCTCGTACACGCGCTCGAGCCCGCCGACGATCAGCCGCTTCAGGTACAGCTCGTCGGCGATGCGCAGGTACAGCGTCATGTCCAGCGCGTTGTGGTGCGTGGTGAACGGCCGCGCGGTGGCCCCGCCGTACAGCGGCTGCAGCACCGGGGTCTCGACCTCGAGGAATTCCTCGCCGGCGAAGAAGGCCCGGATCTCGCTGATGATGGCGCTGCGCTTCTTGAAGCGCTCGCGGCTCTCGAGGTTCATCGCCAGGTCCAGGTGGCGCCGGCGGCTCTTCAGCTCGAGGTTCATGTCGTGGAACTTCTCGGGCAGCGGGCGCACGGCCTTGGCCAGGAACGTGAAGTCGGCGACCTGGATGGTCAGCTCGCCGGTCCGCGTGCGGAACAGGGTGCCCTCGACCCCGATCCAGTCGCCGATGTCGACCAGCTTCATGATGCGGTGGAAGCGCTCCTCGCCCAGCACGTCCAGCTTGAAGTACGCCTGGATGCGGCCCCACTCGTCCTGGATCGGCGCGAAGAGCGTCTTGCCGGCGCCGCGCTTG
>CAINDZ010000564.1 GCA_903847545.1 uncultured bacterium
ACGCACTTCCCGGCCACGCTGTGCTTCTGGGGCGACATCGTCGAGGCGTGTCGGCGCGGCGCGCGCCGGCTCGACGTGGGGGCCAGCGGCGGGCACGACTCGCTCGAGGGCTTCAAGAAGTACTTCGGGGCCGAGACGCAGGAGCGCGGCTACTACGTGTGCGAGGGCGGGGCCCTGCGCCTGGCCCGCGCGCTGCGCGCGCGCGTCCCGGCCCGTGGCGGCGCGACGTCGCGCTGGCACGACGGGCGCACGGGCAGCCCGCGCGAGGGCGGCGCATGAGGCTCACGGTCGTCGGCAGCCGCATCCTCATCAGCCGCGTGGGCCAGGTGGCCGCGAACGCGGCTGTGGTCGTGCTGGTCGCGCAGAAGCTGGGGCCGGCCGGGCAGGGCCACTACAGCCTGACCGTCGCGGTGACGCTGCTGGCCGCCTCGCTGCTGGGCGGCGGCATGGGGCTGGCGGCGGTGCCGGCGCTGCGCCAGGGCAAGCTGCGGCCGGCGCGCCTCATGCGGGCGCAGGCGGCGTGGCTGGCGGCGATGCTGCTGGTGCTGGGCGCCGCGGCCTCGCTGGCCGCCTGGAGCGGGCCCGCCGCCTCGTGGCTGGGCCTGCACCTGGGCTGGACACCGGGCATGGCGCGGCTGGCGGCCCTCGGCGCGTTCGGGATGCTCGGGTTCGAGATCTTCAGCTACAACCTGCTCGCGCGCGGCCGCCTCGTGGTCGGGTCGACGGTGAACGGCGCGCGCGCCGCGGCGCACCTGCTGCTGGCGGCGGTGCTGGCCTTCACCGGATCGCTGACGCTGGATACGGCCGTCGCGGCGTTCGCGGTCGCGCAGTTCGGCGGCTTCCTCGCCATCTCCATCGTGGCCCTGCGCGACCTGTCGCGCCCCGCGCCCGCCGCGACGTCGGTGTCGGGCGGCGCCGCGCCCCTGCCGCTGGCCGTGGCCGACGACGCCGTGCCCGCCGACCTCGACCAGCGGCCGCTGTGGCGCCTGGTCGCGCACAACCTGCGCCACGGCGCGCTGGGCCAGCTGTCGGCCGTCGCCTACTTCCTGCTGCTGCGGCTGGACCAGGGCCTGCTCGAGCACTTCCGTGGCGCCGCCGAGGTGGGCATCTACTCGCTGGCCGTGTACGTGGGCGAGATGCTGTGGCTGGTGCCGGGCGCGCTCACGCCCGTGCTGGTCCACACCTCGGCCGCGGCGGCGACGGACATGCGACGCGACCGCACCGCTGCGCGCGCCGTGCGCCTGGGCGTCGGGTTGACGCTGGTGACGGCCCTGCCGCTGTACCTGCTCGCCGCGCCGCTGCTGGCGCTGGCCGGCGGCGGGCAGTACGCCGCGTCGGGCGCCTCGCTGCGCGCGCTGCTGCCGGGCATCGTCGCCTTCGCGCCCGGCGTCGTACTCGCGGGCGACTTCATCGGGCGCGGCCGCCCGCACTGGAACACGCAGGCCAGCGTCCTGACCGTAGTCCTGAACGTCGGCGCCGCGCTGCTGCTCATCCCCGACCACGGCGCCGTCGGCGCGGCCTGGGCCAGCTCGCTGGCCTACGCCTGCGGCTCGGGGGTCATGCTGTGGCGGTTTCGCCGGGCCACCGGGATGTCGCTGCGAGGACTGGTGCTGGGCCGGCACCGCAGGCAGCTGGTTCCTTGAGGCGCAGATCACCCTGAATCCGCCCCCGAAGCCTCGTCTGGGCCCCTCCGGGGGCTTTTTTCTTGTCCATATCCCGCCCACTGACAGGGGGTTGCCAAGTTATCCCCAAGTATCTCCGGGGCTTCGAAAAATACCCGATTGACAGCTCTGGTGGGGGCGAACTATTGTCCCGCGGTGACTGGTGGTGAAAAAAGGTGAATCGCGGTGATTTCGGAGGTTGATGGCGGGAGCCGACGGATCGGCACCAGGGGGACAGGAGGTCCCGCAGCCCGCCATCAACCATCCAACCGGGA
>CAINDZ010000565.1 GCA_903847545.1 uncultured bacterium
CAGGTTGTCCACGCCCGCCACGCGCACGCCCGTCGTCGAGCGCCGCCGCAGCGTGTCGACCAGGTCGCGCCCCTTGTGCAGCACCTTCTCGGCCGGCGTCTCGGGCCGCGGCGTGACGCGCGTCGACACCTTGCCAGGCGTGACCTCGCCGTTGCCGACGGCCGCCAGCAGCTTGTCCAGCTCGTTGTAGCCCATCTGCTGGGCCACCTCGACCAGGTCGTCCACGCGCAGGTTGACCTTGGCGCGCCGCAGCTCGCGCTCCATGATCTCGCGACCCAGCTGCACGCTCTCGTCGTACTGCGAGATCTTCAGCCAGCGCCGCAGGTGGTGCTTGGCGCGGCTGGTCTTGACGACCTCCAGCCACGAGGCGCTGGGCGCGGGCGTCTTGCTGGTCAGGATCTCGACCGTGTCGCCGTTCTGCAGCTCGTGCCTGAGCGTGACGATGCGCCCGTTCACCTTGGCGCCGATGCAGCGGAACCCGACCTCGGAGTGGATGCGGAAGGCGAAGTCGAGCGGGTTGGCGCCGCGCGGCAGCTGGAACACGTCGCCGCCGGGGCTGAGCACGAAGACCTCGTCGCGGAAGAAGTCGACCTTCACGTTCTCCATGAACTCGCGCGGGTCGTCGACGTCCTCCTCCCACTCCATGATCTGACGCAGCCACTTGACCATGTCGGCCAGGTCGGCGCGGTCGGCGCCGCCGCCCTCCTTGTAGCGCCAGTGCGCGGCGATGCCCAGCTCGCAGCGTTCGTGCATCTCCTCGGTCCGGATCTGCACCTCGATGTACTTGCCGCCCGGCACCCGCACCGTCGAGTGGATGCTCTGGTAGCCGTTCGGCTTCGGCATCGCGATGTAGTCCTTGATGCGGTCGGCCAGCGGCGGGTAGACGCTGTGCAGCACGCCCAGGGCGTGGTAGCAGTCGGCCTTCGTCGAGACGACCACGCGCAGCGCCAGCAGGTCGAACACGCGGTCCAGCCCGATGTCCTGCGCCTTCATCTTGCGGTAGATCGAGTAGAAGTGCTTCGCGCGACCGCTGAACCGGCATGGCACGCCGGCGTCCTGCAACTGGGTGCGCAGCGGCTCGACCAGCCGCTCGATCAGGCGCTCGCGCTCGGCCCGCGTCTGGTGGATGCCGGCCTCGACCTCGAAGTAGCGCTCGGGCTGCAGCACCTTGAACGCCAGGTCCTCCAGCTCCCACTTGATCTTGGCGATACCGAAGCGGTTGGCCAGCGGCGCGTAGACGTCCATCGTCTCCTGGGCGATGTCCTGCTGCCGGTCCGGCGCCAGGTACGAGATGGTGCGCATGTTGTGCAGGCGGTCGGCCAGCTTGATGAGCACCGTGCGCGGGTCCTGCGCGATGGCGAGCACCAGCTTGCGGTAGGTCTCGGCCTTGCGGGCCTCGGGGCTGACGGCGCGGATGCCGCTCATCTTGGTGACGCCGTCCACCATGTGGGCGACGTCCTTGCCGAAGCGCTGGCGGATGTCCTCCAGCTCGTAGTCCGTGTCCTCGACGACGTCGTGCACCATGGCGGCGATCAGCGTGTCGACGTCCAGGCGCAGGTCGGCCAGGATGCTGGCCACGGTCATCGCGTGCACGAAGTAGGGCTGGCCGCTGCGGCGGAACTGCCCCTCATGCGCGGCCATCGCGAAGCGGAACCCGAACCAGAGCTTGTCCTCGTCGGCCTGGGGGTTGTAGGCGCGCACGCGCGCCCACAGGTCCTCCATCATGCCCTGCAGGTCGACGGCCTTGGATTCCGGAGGGTTGCTCATG
>CAINDZ010000566.1 GCA_903847545.1 uncultured bacterium
CTACGAAGTGATGCCGGCAAGGGAGTTCCCTTGCGACTGCAGCTGGGCCACCATCTGCTCCATGGCCGTGAACCGGCGCTGCAGCGTGAGCTGGTACGACTCGATGCTGCGCTCGTAGCGGGCGATGCTGTCGTCCGCGTATTCGATGCGCTTGTTGAGCGAGTCCGTCGAGAACTTGAAGACGCCGGTCGTGCTCTTCGTCAGGTTCGTGATGATCGTGTCGATCGACGAGGCCTTGCCGACGTTGCCGTCGCGCTTGATGAAGAAGTCGCGCACGCCGCCGAAGCTGGAGGCCACGACTTCCTTGAACTTCGCGGCGTCGAACTCCAGCTGGCGACCTTCGCCGCGGGTGACGCCCATCTGGGCGAACATCTTGATGTCGCCCAGGCCGCCCGACAGCGAGCTGCTGAACAGGCCCTCGACCTGGCTGGCGACCGTGCGCAGCGCGGCGTTGTCGCGCAGCGTGCCGTCCTTGCCGGATTCCTTGCTGACGAACGTGAACAGGTCGTTGTAGGCGTCGACCAGGCCCTTGACCTTGTCCGAGATGCCGTCGGTGTCGCGCGCGACCGTGACCGTGATCACGTTGTTCAGGTCGGCCGCCAGCAGGTTCAGCTTCACGCCGCTGATGATGTCGTCCGGGTTGTTGCTGTCGGCCGTGACGGCGATGTTGTCGACTTCCAGAGTGGCGTCGGCGGCGGCGGAGGTCTGGGTCAGCACGGGGGGGACGCCGCCGCTCAGGCCGCTCAGGTCGACGGTGAAGGCGTTAGCGGTGCCGGCCTCGGCGCCGTTGACCACCAGGCGGTAGCCGGCGGTCGCCGCGCCGGTGCTGATGATCGACGCCGAGACGCCCTCGACGTTGTCGTTGATCATCTGCGCCAGGCCCTGCAGCGTCGTCACGCCGACAAGGTTCAGTTCCTTGGCCTCGCCGCCCACGGTGATCGTGACCTTGCCCGCGCCGACATTGTCGAGCTTCGAGTCGTAGCCCTGCGACTGCATCTTCTGCGCGGTCGCGAGGGTCTTGACCTTCACCTGGTACTGGCCGGGAGCCGCGGTGCCGCTGGCCGTGACGGTCAGGGCGTCGGTGTCGCTGCTGGTGGCCTTGGCCGAGGAGAACTCGTTCGCCGTGTCCAGCTTCTTGGCCGCGGTCTGCACGGCCAGCAGCTTGGTCTTGAGCGTGGACAGGGCGCTGATCTGGTCCTGGTAGGATTTCTTGTCGGCCTGCAGGCGGTAGATCGGGGCGCGCTTCAGCTCGACCAGCTGGGTGATGATCGAACCGGTGTCCAACCCGGTGGCCAGGCCGGAGAAAGAAACTGTCGACATGATCGGCTCCCCCGTGACAGACAGCTTGTCGATCCGTCGACCCGCCTGCGCTCCGTCAAGTCATCTCGTCGATGACCATGCCGGACAGTTCGTCCAGTTTGCGGCGGAGGTTTAGCAGTTTTTCAGGGGGGAACTGACGAATCACGACGCCGTCGGGATCCCGGACCTCGATGACGTAACCGTTTGTCGTTTCATCAGGCCGGAACGTGATCTTGTGCGTTTCCGGCGCCGCCTCGGCCAGGATCTTCTGGACGGCCTCGGCATAGCGCATGGATTCCTCGGGCTCGAGGACCGGCGCCGCGGGTTCCGCGGCCGGGACCTCGGGGGCAATGCCGCCGGCGCCCGCCTTGACGGCACGCGCGCTCGCGGGGTCGTCCCTTCCGGTGGCCGACGTCCTTCCTGTCAGCCGGGGATCGGCCCCTGCCTGGACGGATTGGATCGTGGACATGGCACCCTCCTTGACGCCGCCCCCTTACCGAAAGGGGGCAGGGGGCCCCGTCGGAACGGGGCCCCCTTGACCTGCCTAGCCCAGCAGCGACATGGCCAGGCCGCTGCTCTGGTTCGCCTGAGCCAGCATCGAGATGCCCGCCTGCTGCAGGATCTGGTAGCTGGTCATGCGCGAAGTCTCCTTGGCCACGTCAACGTCGCGGATGCGGCTGTTGGCGGCGGCCAGGTTCTCCGAGGTCATGTTGATGTTGCGGATCGAGCTCTCCAGCCGGTTCTGGACCGCGCCGAAGTCCGAGCGGGCGCTGGTCACGGTCGAGATCGCGGAATCGATCTGGTCCATGGCCGTCGTCGCGCCGGAGGTGCTGTCGATGGTCGCCGACAGGCCCAGCTGGGTCGTGTCGCGGGCCGTGCCCAGGTCGATGGCCACGGTGTCGGACGTGCCGGTGCCGATGCCGACCTGGATGGCGACCGAGCCGCCGTTGCCGTCGAGCAGCTTGACGCCGTTGAAGTCCGTCGCCTCGGAGATGCGGTCGATCTCGTCCTTCAGCGCGCTGAATTCGCTGTTCAGGTAGCCGCGGTCGGTGTTCGACAGCGTGCCGTTCAGCGACTGCTCGGCCAGTTCCTTCATGCGCAGCAGGATCGAGGAGACCTCGTCCATCGCACCTTCACCCGTCTGCACGAGCGAGATGCCGTCGGCAGCGTTCCGGGAGGCCTGGTCCAGGGCCCGGATGTCCGACTTCAAGCCTTCGCTGATGGCCAGGCCGGCCGCGTCGTCGCCGGCGCGGTTGATGCGCAGACCCGAGCTCAGCTTCTCCATCGACTTCTGGAACTCGCTGGAGCTACGGGCGAGGTGGCGCTGGGTGTTCAGCGAACTGACGTTGGTATTGATGCGGATTCCCATGACATTCCTCCTTGAAATGCGTGCGGGACTTCCATGCCCTCAGCCGGGCGCGCGGCCCGGTCTCACGTGAAGTGGTCTGAGAGGCTCCTTGTCGTCCGGTCGACCCTTTGCTTGTCATCCGGTGACCAAATGATCGACATGGTGAGCCCGTGCTTTAGGGATTGTTTTCTTTTCTATGCGGTTTTTTGTCGCGCTGCGGGTGGGAATGAAAAGAAGCGGGGCGCCCGAGAGCGCCCCGCCCCACACCGGCCCAAGCGCCGGTCAGTCGACCCGATCCTAGCCGAGCAGGTTCATGGCCAGGCCCGTCGAGGCGTTGGCCTGCGCCAGCATCGCGACGCCGGCCTGCTGCAGGATCTGGTAGCTGGTCATGCGCGAGGTCTCCTGGGCCACGTCAACGTCGCGGATGCGGCTGTTGGCGGCGGCCAGGTTTTCCGACGTCATGTTGATGTTGCGGATCGAGCTCTCCAGGCGGTTCTGGATGGCGCCGAAGTCCGAGCGGGCGCTGGTCACGGTCGAGATCGCGGCATCGATCTGGTCCATGGCCGTCGTCGCGCCGGAGGTGCTGTCGATGGTCGCCGACAGGCCCAGCTGGGTCGTGTCGCGGGCGGTGCCCAGGTCCACGGCCACGGTGTCGGACGTGCCGGTGCCGATGCCGACCTGGA
>CAINDZ010000567.1 GCA_903847545.1 uncultured bacterium
GTGGCGTTCCCGAAGTGGAAGTGCCTGGTCGCGGCGATGAGCGTTTGGATTCTGTGTACGCTTCTGGCTGCGACGGTTCATTCTGGGATGCGCCCGAAGCACGTTGAATCAGGGCGGAACCGTATACGAGCTAGGCCGTAGCGACGGGGCGTACGGCCACGACGCCCGATA
The DNA here is from genome assembly GCA_903847545.1 of uncultured bacterium. Lineage (GTDB taxonomy): Bacteria > Krumholzibacteriota > Krumholzibacteriia > LZORAL124-64-63 > LZORAL124-64-63 > CAINDZ01. The sequence continues at coordinate 172 of CAINDZ010000567.1, forward strand.
AGTCCAGAACGGTCGCCTGATGGACAATCTGGGATAATCCCGGTCCGATACTCACGTCGCAAACCGGGTGACCCATGCGTGCCTTGACCTTGATTCTCTGCCTGGCGCTCGCGGGCACGGCGGGGGCCCAGGAACCCTCGTTGTCGACGGGCCAGAGCCTGTACCTGCCGATCTATTCGCACCTGCTCTACGGCAACGTCAACGTCGCCGGCAAGCCCTCGCAATATCCGCTCTCCGCCCTGGTCAGCCTGCGCAACACCGACCCGCGCCAGCCCATTCGCATCCTTTCGGCACGCTATTACGACACCGCCGGCAAGCCCGTGCGCGAATACCTGCCGAAGCAGGTGGTGTTGCCGCCCCTGGGGACGACGGAACTGTTCGTCGAGCGCAACGACATGCGCGGGGGCTCCGGCGCCAACTTCATCGTCTCCTGGCAGGCCGACAGGCCGGCCAACCCGCCCATCGTCGAGGCGCTCCACGCCGACATCAGCGGCAACCGCACGCTGTCCTTCATCGCCTCGGCCCGGCCGATCAAGTGACGGCATGAATCCCGCCGAACAGGTCATCCGCTTCGCCTACTGGCTGGACGCTTCCGCGCCCTACGCGCGCTTCAAGCGGTTCTTCTTCGATCTGCTGTTGGAGCCGCGTTCGCGCCGGCGCGCCTGGTTCGACATCGGCATGATCGGCATCGTCCTGGCCAGCGTGTACCTGCTCGTCTACCAGGTGCACCACGAGCTGGGCGCCTATGCCGAGATGTTCGAGACCTTCGTGCTCTTCGTCCTGGCCAGCGAATACCTGCTGCGCATGTGGCTGCATTGCGCCTGCCGCAGGATTCTCATCGAGCATTACGAGCACGCCGAGCTGGTGGGCATGCGCTTCCGCCTCATGCCGGCGCTCTGGGCCGTGCTCAAGTGCAATCTGGCCTACATGGCCCGGCCCATGGCCATCATCGACCTGCTCGCCATCCTGCCCAGCTACCGGCCGCTGGGCTTCATGCGCCTGTTCCTGCTGTTCCGCCTGCTCAAGCTGTTCCGCTACGCGCGCAGCCTGTCGGCGTTTGGCAAGGTGGTGGTGGAAAAGCGCTTCGAGCTGTTCACGCTGTCGATCTTCGTCGGCGCCGTGGTGATGATCTCGAGCATCGCCGTGTACCTGTTCGAGGCCGGGGTGCCCGGCAGCTCGGTGGTGACCATGCTCGACGCCATCTACTGGGCGGTGATCACCGTCACCACGGTGGGCTACGGCGACGTCACGCCGGTCACCGTGGAAGGCCGGGTGGTGGCCATGATCCTGGTGTTCGCCGGCATCGGCGTGGTCTCGTTCGCCACCTCCATCGTCGTCATGGCCTTCCACGAGAAGATGCGCGAGCTGCACGACAATCGCGTCTTTTCCGAGGTCGAGCGCCTGAGCGGCGTCACCATCGTCTGCGGCTACGGGCGCATCGGCCAGGTGGTCGCCGAGCACCTGGCCGAGGCCGGCGAGCCCTTCGTGGTTGTCGACAAGGACGAGGCGGCCATCGAGCGGGCGCGCCGCCGGGGCTTCCTGGGTGTGTCCGGTGACGCCTCGGACAGCGCCATGCTCGGCAACCTGCGCCTGGGCCGGCAGGCGACGCGCATCCTCTGCCTGACCCACGACGACGTGAAGAACGTCTACATCACCCTCACCGCCCGCCAGGCCTCGCGCGACGTGCTCATCATCTCGCGCGCCAACAAGCCGGAGACGGTGCGCAAGCTGCAACTCGCCGGCGCCAACCACGTGGTGCGGCCCTACGAGGTGGTGGCGCGCATGGCGGCCGAGTTCATCGGCCAGCCGGTGGCGGTGGACGCCCTGCACGACATGGTCACCGGCAGCAAGGGCATCCACCTCGAACCCCTGCCCATCCTGCCCGGCGGCAGCCTGGTGGGGTCCTGCGTCGGCGACATCGATTTCACCGGCCGAAACCTGCTCCTGTTCGGCGTCATCCGGGGCAGCGCCGAGCCGGCCGCCGGCGAGGGCGAGCACTATCCGATGGCGGACAAGCGTTTCTTCTTCAACCCGCGCGCCGATTTCAAACTGCGCGCCCACGACGCCCTGGTGCTGATCGGCTATGACGTCAGCCTGAGCCACTTCCGCAAGATGCAGGGGCTCAAGATCAGGGGCACGCGCGGAGGTCGGGCATGAGACACGGCAAGCTGGCGGTATTCGGCTGCAACGCCCTGGCCCTGGAGGTGGCCCGGCGCCTGGGGCAGGCCGAGAACGACTTCGTCATGGTGGACAGCGAGGAAGCCCTGGTCCAGGCGGCGCGCGAGGAAGGCTTCCATGCCGAGCACATCGACTACACCGACGACGACGCCTTGCGCAAGCTCGGCCTGGGTGGCGACATCGAAGGCGTCTTCTGCCTGCTGCGCGAGGATTCCGACAACGTCTTCCTGGTGATCACCGCGCGCGCCCTCGACCCGCAGGCGCGCATCGTCGCCATCTGCCGCGAACCCGAGGCGAGCGCCAAGCTGCTCGCCGCCGGCGCCGACAAGGTGGTCGACCCCTACGCCATCAGCGGCGCGCGGGCCTACGACCTGATCGCGAGGCCCGACGTGGTCGAACTGCTGGAGGAGACGGTGTTCGGCCAGCAGGACCTGAACATCGCCGAGATCACCATTCCGCCCGGTTCCTGGGTACACGGCGTGCGCCTGTCCGAGGTGCGCCGGCGCATGACCCAGAACATCCTGCTGCTCGGGGTGGTCGACGCCGAACACGGCCAGGACCTGATCTTCTCGACCCGCAACATCGACCACAACCTCGACGTCGGCGACATCATCGTGGTGATCGGCGCACGCGAGCCGATGCGCGCCTTCCGCGCCATGATCCGGGGCGAGCAGGCGCCGGCCTGAA
>CAINDZ010000568.1 GCA_903847545.1 uncultured bacterium
GACCACGTCGTGCGCGGCGCATCGACAGATCGCCCACAACCTGGGGGTGGCGCCCGACACCATCGACCGTGCCGTGGGACGCCTCGGTCGGCATTGCCTGCTCACGCACCTCGAATTGTGGGGGAGACGGCCACCCTGCGGACCGGTGGTCATCGATGGCCTCGAGACCTTTGAGTGGAGCCAGTTCTTCCCGTTCCACGCCAATGTCGCCGTCGAGGTGACGTCCGGCTTCTTCTCCTATTTCACAGACAGCGAGTTGAGGCGCCGTGGCCGGATGACCGACTGGCAGCGCCGGCGCCGCGCCGAGCTTGAATCCCAGTTGGGTCGCCCCGACCCGGGCGCCACCGTGCGGGGCATCACGGAGCTGCTCGCGATCGTCCTCGATGGCGCTGAGCATGCCGTCATTCGCAGCGATGATCACCCGGCGTACCGGGGGCCGATCCGGCGCTCGCCCTGTGAGATCAGGCATGAGGTCACCTCGTCGAGGCGTCGGCGGGACGGGACCAATGCCCTGGTCGAGGTGAACCTGCTGGATCTCTGGATCCGGCACGGGAGTGCCAACCACAAGCGCGAGACGATCGCCTGGTCGAAGCGCCGCCAGCGGGCGATGGAGCGCCTGGCCATCGTCCTTGTGGACCGGAACTACCTGCGCAGCCGCCGGAAGAAGAAGGGCGGACCCACGCCCGGGATGCTCCGCGGCGTGGTCGATCGGAAGCTCACCGTCGAGGAAGTCCTGTCCCACCGGAGGTTTCCCGGGAGGTTCCACCTGCCGGCGCCGTGGGATCGCTATTATCGATCAGCCGTCGAGACCCAGGCCCTGCCGGTCAACCGACGCCACGCACTGAAATACGCCTTTTGAAGAGCATCCCGTGCTGATATGGAAATGACGCGCCCGGCAGGATACCCTGCCGGGCGCGTTCAAGGCACAATCTTCCGGGCACGCTCAGCGTTTAGATTTGGGGTCGGACAGGTGCTTGGCGCGCACTTCCGCCGGCACCGTGTCAAAGAACCAAGCCGCCCCCACCGTAAGATTCGTGTACCCGACCATGTTCGAATACCCCAGCTCATCCACCTCGAAGGCGAACACCGACAGGTCCGCCCGGGCGATCACCTGCAGGTTCTCCTTGGGTTCGACACTCAGGCCGAAGTTGCCCTCCAGGTAGAGGGCCGTCTTGTCCTCGAGCTCGCTGAACCGGTTGATCACGCCACCGAGGCCGAAGCCCAGGGTGGGGGTCACGCCGAAGAACGTCGCCGGGCGGGCATCGTACATCATCGAGATGCCGCCCTTGTAGGCGCGGAAGCCCTCGTCGAAGTCGACCTCGACGCGCTCCCAGATGCCGTTGCCCGCGCGGCCCTCCCTGCTGTACAGCATCGAGGTGTTCGCGCGGCCGGACAGGTAGTTGCCCACCAGGTCCAGGTGCACGTCGTCGCCCAGGTAGATGCCGATCCGGCCGCCGATGGCGGTGCCGGGCTCGATCTCCTTGCGCGGCGCCATGTAGTGCTCGGTGTCGACCGACTGCGCCAGGACCTCGCCGTTGTAGCCGAGGACATCGGCGGCGCCGGGGGTCAGGATGGTGCGGTCGGCGAGCGGCGGCAGGTCCAGGTAGGTGGCGCCGCTGAAGGACCCGCCGTACAGCGACAGGCGGTAGCCCTTCACCTTATAGTCTTTCCACTCGAGCGCCGCGGCGGGCACCTCGGGGGCGGCCTGGTCGGCCGTCGCAGTCGCGGTCGCCGTCGCGGCGGGAGCCGCCGGCTTGTCTTCGGCCATGGCGGGAACGGATCCCAGGCCCAGGGCGGCGAAGGCGAAGAACCACACGAGTTTCCTGACGGTCATGAACTCACCTCGACCAGGCGTCGGCCGCAGGGGCAGCCGCTCGTCCGGGATGTGCGGGTCGCGTGGGGCGCGGGTGGTCGGGTCCGGTCGGCAAAGCCGTTTCAGGGACCCAACTAACGGTAATGTTCCCCGTTCGCGGTGTCCAGAACTTTCGGCCCGCGGGGCGTGGAGGGCCGTGTTGACAGCCACTTGTCAGACAATTACCATTCTCGACCGGGCCGAAATCCCCGGCAAACCGGACCGCGCATCCCCCCGGGGAGCGCGGGTTTCCACTCTTATCCGGGCGTCAATTATCCGCGCGCCGCACGGTGTGTCACGGGGCCGCGGTTGCAGCCGCTTGGGTCCGCCAGGTCGGGCCATCGGGCGGCAGGGTTGCACCGGCTACCGTCGACCACCCAGGAGGACGATCCGTGAAGACCTTCCCCATGGAAAAGATCCGCAACGTGGCCCTGATGGGCCCTCACGGTGTCGGCAAGACCAGCCTCGCCGATGCGATGCTCCATGTGACCGAGAAGGTGGGACGTCGCGGCAACGTCGATGACGGCAGCTCGGTGTTCGACTACGCCGAGGAGGAGATCGAGCGCAAGCAGACGATCTCCGCCTCCCTGGGCTGGACCGAGTACGAAGGCAACAAGATCAACATCATCGACACCCCGGGCGTCGACGACTTCCGCGGCGACGTCTATGCCGCCCTGCGGGTCGTCGAGGGGATCATGTTCGTGATCAAGGCCGACGGCGGGTTCGAGGTGGCCTCGGAGAACCTTTGGAACCTTATCCGCGCCACCCACCTGCCGACCTTCCTGGTCGTCAACCGCATGCACAAGGAGCACGCCAACTGGCGCTCCGTCATGAACGGCATCAAGGACCGCGTGCCCGGCGCCGCCCCGCTGCAGCTGCCGATCGGCAACGGCGAGTCGTTCGAGGGCGTCGTCGACCTGATCGGGCTCAAGGGCTGGAAGTTCGACGGTCACCATGCCGTCGAGTGCCCGGTGCCCGCCGACCTGGACGCCGCCGTCAAGGAAGCCCGCGAGATGCTGATGGACGCGGCCGCCAACGCCGACGACGTCCTGACCGAGAAGTACCTGGAGGAGGGTTCGCTGGACGAGGCGGACATCATCGCCGGCCTGAAGAAGGGCACCCTCGAGGGCACCGTCTACCCGGTCTTCTTCACCGACGCCCAGAGCGAGGTCGGCGTGCCGTCGCTCCTGAAGTCGATCGTCAACCTGTTCCCCAGCGCATTCTCGCGCACCCGCCAGCCGCTCAAGGGCGTCAAGGCCGGGACCGAGGAGCCGACCGAGTTCACGCCCGGCGTCGACGGCCCGGTCGTCGCGTACGCCTTCAAGCGCCAGTACGAGTCCCAGGGCGGCGACACCACCTGGCTGCGCGTGTTCTCCGGTTCGCTCAAGGCGGGCGAGAACCTCGAGTGCTCGGACGGCCGCAGCAGCGAGCGCATGGGCCAGCTGTCGGTGGCCCAGGGCAAGGGCCGCGAGAAGATCGACGTGGCGGGCCCCGGCGACATCGTCATGGCCGCCAAGCTGAAGGCCACCCACACCGGGGTCACGCTGGCCTCCGGCGTCGACTTCGCCTTCCCGCCCATCAAGTACCCGGTGCCCACCAGCACCGACGCGATCAGCCCCATGGTCAGCGGCGACGACGACAAGATGGCCGCCGGCCTGCACCGCATCATGGAAGAGGATCCCACCTTCCAGCTGATCCACCAGGGCCACCTGTCGCAGACGCTGCTGGCGACCCAGGGCGAGATCCACACGAACTACATCCTGGACAAGCTCAAGAAGCTGAACGGGGTGGTCGTCGAGCGCCGCCGGCCGCGCATCAACTTCAAGGAGACGATCCGCGGGACGGCCGAGAAGCAGGGTCGCCACAAGAAGCAGACCGGCGGCCGCGGCCAGTTCGGCGACGTGCACATCCGCATCGAGCCGCGCGAGCGCGGCGCCGGCTTCGAGTTCGCCGATGAGATCGTCGGTGGCGTGGTGCCCAACAAGTTCATCCCGGCGGTCGAGAAGGGCTGCCGCGAGACGCTGCTGCACGGCTTGGTGGCCGGCTACGAGATGGTCGACGTCCGCTGCGCGCTGTTCTTCGGCTCGTACCACGCGGTCGACTCGTCCGAGGCGGCCTTCAAGGCGGCGGCCCGCCTGGCCCTCAAGCACGCCGTCGAGGAGGACGCCGACAAGCTGCGGCCGGTCATCCTCGAGCCGGTCATGAAGGTCCGGATCGTGGTGCCCCAGGCGTACATGGGCGACGTGATGGGCGACATCTCGACGCGCCGCGGCGCCATCCTGGGCTCGGAGGCCGACGGTCCCTACCAGGTCGTCACGGCCAACGTGCCCGAGGACGAGCTCTACCAGTACGCCACGTCGCTGCGGTCGTTCACGCAGGGCACGGGCGTGTTCACGATGGAATTCTCGCACTACTCCGAGGTGCCGGGCGACGTGCAGAAGCGCCTGATCGAGGAGTACAAGAAGACCGCCAAGGAAGAGGAGTAGGCTTCCATGTCGGGCCATTCCAAATGGTCGACGATCAAGCGGCACAAGGGGGCCCAGGACGCCAAGCGCGCCCGGATCTTCGGCCGCCTGATCCGCGAGATCACCATCGCGGCGCGCGGAGGCGCGGACCCTGACGGGAACCCGCGCCTGCGTGCGGCCCTGCTGGCCGCGCGGCTGGCCAACATGACCAACGACACGGTCGAGAAGGCCATCAAGCGCGGCTCCGGGGCCGACGGCGGGGCGATGGTCGAGGAGGTCAGCTACGAGGGCTACGGCCCCGGCGGCGTGGCCATCATGGTGGAGTGCCAGACCGACAACAAGAAGCGGACCACCGCCGATGTGCGCCATGCGTTCACGAAGTTCGGCGGCAACCTCGGGGCGAACGGGTGCGTCAGCTACCTGTTCGAGCGCAAGGGCATCATCACGCTCGACGCCGAGGGGGTGGACCTCGACGCCGTCATGGAGGCGGCGATCGAGGCCGGGGCCGAGGACGTGCAGGAGGAGGACGGCACCATCACCGTCACGACGGCGATGGAGGACCTGCACGCCGTCAACAGCGGACTGTCGGCGGCGGGATTCAGCGCGACGGGCGCCAACCTGATGCCGGTGCCCGGCACCTTCATCAAGGTCGAGGGTGACGAGGCCGTCACGCTGATGAAGCTGATCTCGTACATGGACGACCTGGACGACGTGGCCCGCGTGTCGGCGAACTTCGACATCGACGACGCGACGATGGCGGCCATCGCAGACCAGATCTAGGCCAGGGAGGCGCCCATGATCATCCTGGGCGTCGACCCCGGTTCCCGCGCGACCGGCTACGGTGTCATCGACACCGTGCCGGTCGCCCGCATGTTGGGGGGTGGCGTCATCCGCCCCGCGGCCGGCGCCCCGCTGGCCGAGCGCCTGCGCGACATCCACGAGGGCCTGACCGCGGCCATCCACGAGTTCAATCCCGAGGTGATGGTCGTCGAGCGCGTGTTCAACGCCCGCAACCCGCACAGCGCGCTGGTGCTGGGGCATGCCCGCGGCGTGGCGCTGCTGGCCGGCGCCCAGGCGGGACTGGTGCCGTTCGAGTACACCGCGCGCGAGATCAAGCTGGCCGTGACCGGCACCGGCGGGGCGGGCAAGGAGCAGGTGCGCTTCATGGTCATGCGCCTGCTGCGGCTGTCGGCCGAGCCGCCGCTCGACCTGAGCGATGCCCTGGCCGCGGCCCTGGCGCACCAGGGTCGGCAGCGCGCCGGGCAGGCCGGCTGAACCCGCGCCCCTGCGTGAACACCACTGGCCCCGGCGGGCCCGCTGGCGCATAATGTCGCGGCCGGGCGGGTGGGCCGCCGGCGGCGACCGGCGCCTTGCGGCGGCAGGATGGACGCATGATCGCATTCCTCGAGGGCATCGTGGTGACCGGCGGGACCGACGCGGTGGTGAGCGTCGGCGGGGGCATCGGCCTGGACGTGCACCTGTCGTCGGCCGCGGCCGCGGAGCTGCCGGCGCCCGGCGAGCCGGTGCGCCTGTGGACGCACCTGGCCGTGCGCGAGGATGCCTGGACGCTGTACGGCTTCCTCGACCCGGGCGAGCGCGAGATGTTCCGCCTGCTGCAGACCGTGTCGGGCATCGGCCCGAAGGTCGCGCTCGGCATGCTGTCGAAGGCGGGCGCCGCGGAGATCGCCGCCTGCCTGCGCGGGGGCGACGAGGCGGCGCTGGCGCGGCTGCCGGGCATCGGCAAGAAGTCGGCGGCGCGCCTGGTCGTCGAGCTGGGCAACCGCCTGCCCGAGCTGCCGCAGGGTGGCCCCGCGGGCGGCGCCCCGGCGCGCGGCGCCTCGGCGGCGCTGGCGGTGCTGGGCGCGATGGGCCTGCCGCCGGGCCAGGCCGAGCAGGCGCTGCAGCGCGCGCGGCAGGCCGACCCGGCCGTGAGCGAGGACACCGAGGCCTGGGTGCGCGCCGCGCTCAGGCAACTGCACCGGGCGGGCGGCTGAGCGCCGCCGGCCGGAGGGAATGAGACGTGCGCGACCAGCGATGGACCGACCCCGGGCAGCGTGACGAGGACCGCGAGCTGGAGACCAGCCTGCGGCCGCGGCGGCTGGAGGAGTTCGTCGGCCAGCAGAAGGTCAAGGACAACCTGCGCGTGTTCATCGACGCGGCGCGCGCGCGCGGCGAGGTGCTCGACCACGTGCTGCTGCACGGGCCCCCGGGCCTGGGCAAGACGACGCTGGCGCAGATCCTCGCGCACGAGATGGGGCTGGAGATCCGCCTGACCAGCGGGCCGGCGTTCGGCAACGGCGCCGAGCTCATCGCGCTCCTGAGCGAGCAGGCGGACCGGCGCGCCATCTTCATCGATGAAATCCACCGCCTCAGCCGCGTCATCGAGGAGCACCTCTACCCGGCGATGGAGGACTGGCGCGTCGAGCTGATCATCGACAAGGGCCCGAACGCGCGGCACTTCAACCTGCAGCTCGAGCCGTTCACGCTGATCGGCGCGACCACGCGCGCGGGGCTCATCACGCCCGCGCTGCGCAGCCGCTTCGGCATCGTCTGCCACCTCGACTTCTACCCGCCCGAGGAACTGGCGATCATCGTGCGGCGCAGCGCCGGCATCCTGGGCGTGAAGCTCGAGGACGGGGGCGCGCTGGAGATCGCGCGCCGCAGCCGCGGCACGCCGCGCGCGGCCAACCGCCTGCTCCGGCGCGTGCGCGACTTCGCGCAGGTGGACGGGCACGCCACCATCGACCGCGCGGCCGCCGACGCGGCGCTGAACCGGCTGGGC
>CAINDZ010000569.1 GCA_903847545.1 uncultured bacterium
CAGGCGGTCGATGGCCTCCTGGACCAGCTTCTCGGACTCGGTGTCCAGGGCGCTGGTCGCCTCGTCCAGCAGCAGGATGGCGGGGTCCTTCAGGATGGCGCGCGCGATGGACAGGCGCTGGCGCTGGCCACCCGACAGGGTGACGCCGCGGTCGCCGATGACCGTGTCGTAGCCCTGGGGCAGCTTCATGATGAAATCGTCGGCGTTGGCGGCGCGCGCCGCTTCCCGCACGCGCTCGATCGGCACATCGTCCAGGCCGTAGGCGATGTTCCTGAGCACCGAGTCGTGGAACAGGATCACTTCCTGCGTGACGATGCCCATGTTGCGGCGCAGCGACTGCGGGTCCAACTCGCGCACGTCGATGCCGTCGACCAGCACGCGGCCGCGGTCGGCCACGTGGAAGCCGGGGATCATGTCCATCAGCGTGCTCTTGCCGCCGCCGCTCGAGCCGGCCAGCGCCACGACCTCGCCGGCGGCCACCTTCAGCGAGACGCCCTGCAGCACGGGCTCGCCCGGGACGTAGGCGAAGTGGACGTCCTGCAGCTCCACCTCGCCGCGGGCGCGGCCCAGGTCGCGCGTGCCGGGCAGCACGGCGGATTCGTCCGGCTCGTCCAGCACGGCGAAGATGCGCTCGGCGGCGGCCAGGCCCGACTGCAGCTCGGCGCCCAGCTGGCCCACGCTCTTGAGCGGCCGCACCATCGAAAAGATGACGAACAGGAAGACGATGAACATGTCCGGGGCCATCAGTCCGCCGGTGAACACGCGGCTGCCGCCGAACCAGAGCAGGAACAGGCCGACCACCATCGACAGCTGCTCGGTCAGCGGCGACGACAGCTTCATCGTGTACTCGATGCGGAACACCTGCTTGAACAGCGCCTGCGCCTGCGCGCCGAACTTGCGGCCCTCGAAGCGCTCCATCGCGAACGCCTTGATGACCCGGATGCCGTACACCGTCTCCTGCAGCGTGGAGGTGAGGTCGGCGACCTGCTCCTGCTGGCGGTGCGACAGCTTCCGCAGCCGCCGGCTGATGCCCAGGATGACGCCCAGCGAGATGGGCATCAGCACGAACGCCAGCAGCGTCATCTGCCACGAGATGATGAGCGCCACGGCCAGGAACATGACGATGTAGATGGGCTCCTTGCCCAGCTTCATGAAGCTGGCGCCCACGCACTGCTGGGCCACGAGCACGTCGTTGGTGGCGCGGCTGATCAGCTCGCCGGCCTTGTGGCGATGGTAGAACGACAGCGGCAGGCCCGTGAACTTGCGGTACAGCTGCGTGCGCAGGTCGCGGATGACCGCGTGCCCCACGTACGCCATCAGCACTTCCTGCAGGTAGCAGGCGATGTTCTTCAGCAGCGTGAAGAAGAAGAACGTCAGGCAGATGCGCAGCAGCGCCTGCTGGCGCGTGCCCTGCAGCAGGTGCGTGGCGGCCCACGCCTTGAACTGCAGCTTGATCTCCTCGACGCCCCCGACCCGGGTGCGCAGCGCGTCGTAGCGGGCGCGCCGGTCGGCGTCGGTCTCCAGGCGCAGGGCGGGGGAGTTGGTGGTCGTCAGGGTCTCGGCCGGCGGCGTGGGCGCGGGGGCCGTCACGGCGGCCGGTTCGTCGCCCTTCAGGAAGAGCGTCTCGAGGAAGGGCGACAGCATCGCCGTGCTGAACACGCTGGCCAGCGAGAAGACGACCATGAACGTGACCGCCAGCACCAGCTGCCCGGTGTAGGGGCGGACCATCCGCAGCATGCGCAGGTATGTCTTCACGGTGATGCCCGACCTCCGGGGGCGAATGTCGCCGGGCGTGGCGGTTGCGGTCAAGCCCCGCCTTTTCCGGACGACAATATCCTGAAATTCATTTTTCGCCCGCATCCGGAGGCTGCGCCCATGTCCGTCAAGTCGTTGCTGGGTATAGCGATGGGGACCCTGGTGGCCCTGCTGGTCGGTTCCATCGGGTTCACGACGCACACCCTCGACAGCCAGAAGGCCGATGGCCTGCAGATCAACCTGGCCGGTCGCCAGCGCATGCTGAGCCAGAAGATGGCCAAGGAGGCCCTGGTCCTGCGCGACACCCCGGCCGGCCCGGCCCGCGAGGAGGCGCGCGCGAAGCTGGTCGCCACCGTCGGCCTGTTCGACCGCACGGTCGTGGCGCTGCGCAACGGCGGCGTGACGCAGGACAGCGCGGGCAAGGACCTGACCCTGCCGCCGGCCACCGATGCGCGCGTGAAGGCGTCGCTGGACGAGGGCACCGCCCTGTGGGCCGAGGTGAAGGCGGGCCTGAACGCGACACTGGTGGCGAACGCCGAGCCGGACATCGCCCGGCTGGCGGCCCGCAACATCGACCTGATGAAGTCGATGGACGCGATCACGACGGCGTTCCAGGCGGCCAGCGACAGCCGGCGCGCGGCGCTCACGCGCTTCCAGGTGGGCACCGTCGTCGTGGCCGTGCTGGTCGCGGCGCTGATGGTGTGGCTCATCCACCGGCAACTGGTGGTGCCGCTGGTGCAGACGGCCGGCTACTCGCGCCGCGTCGCCGGCGGCGACCTGGC
>CAINDZ010000570.1 GCA_903847545.1 uncultured bacterium
GGGAGCGCCCTCGGCCCTGGTGTCGGCCAAGGCTTCATCGACCAGCCGCCGCGCCGTCGCGTCGTCCACGCGCACGGCCACGTCCTCCTCGGCGGCCCAGACCGCCTCGGGGATCATGCGGCCGGCGACCAGGGCGGCGACGATGTCCTGCCACCACGGGCCGGCCGCGCGCAGGCTGGCCGGGCGCGGGGCCGAGCGGTCCAGCAGCAGCGAGGCCAGTTGCGTGGCGGAAAACGGCGAGCCCGGGGGCAGCTGCGCCGCCAGGTGCTCGAACAGGTCCCAGGCGCGGTGACGGCTGAGGCGGTCGGCCAGGTTGTCGCCCACCTGCAGCTCGCGCAGCTTCTCGCGGCGCTCCCACGGGCGCAGCGGCACGCGCGCGGCGATGCCGTCCAGGCGCGCGTCGGCCAGGGGGATGGGCGGCAGGTCGGTGTCCGGGTACATGCGATCGGCGCCGGGCAGGATGCGCTCGAAGCCGTTGGTGCCGTCGTCAAGGGCCTGGCGCGTCTCGTTGGGCACGCCGGCCACCGCGTCGCGGGCGCGGATGGCGATCTCGCGCGCGGCCGTCTCGACGTCGGCGCGGTTGCCCCAGACCAGGATGACCGGCACGTCGGCCGTGGTGCCGCAGGCCTTGCTGACGCGACCCCACTCGGTGCTCGACAGCGACGGCGCCGTCTGCGTCGAGACCACCAGGTTGGGCAGCTGGTCAAGGCAGGCGATGACGCGCACGCGGTCGCTGAACTCCTGCAGGAACGAGGTGTGCGGCTGCGTCTGCACCTCGAGCAGGTTCTGGAAGCCGGGCAGCGGGCAGGCGCCCACCATGGCGCCCTGCGCCACGGCCTGGGCGATGTAGCCGCAGGCGGTGCCGCGCACCTGGGTCGTCACGTCGACCAGGCGGTCCTTGATGTCGGCCGCATTGATGCCGCGGCGGGCCAGCTCGCCGCGGATACCCAGCAGCGAGCGCTGCCGGAGCGCCTCGTTGTGCGTGAGGCGGCCGACCTCGCGCAGGCTGGGCACGCCCTTGATCTCGACGCGCGTGCCGCCGTTGACGCTGACGTTGACGTCCTGGCGGGCGGCGCCGGCGCCAGTGCGCACCATGCCGCCGCTGCGGGCCAGGAAGCGCAGGATCTGCCCGACGGCCATCGCCTCCTGCGGCGTGTGCATGTCGGGTTCGGTGACGGTCTCGATGAGCGGCATGCCCAGGCGGTCGGTGCGGTACACGCGGCGGTGGCCCTGGTCCGAGACCTCGCGACAGCTGTCCTCCTCGATGCTGATCTGGCGGATGCGCACCGAGCGCGCGCCGAACGGCACGCGGCCGTCGGTGCCGACGATGGCCGTGCGCTGGAAGCCGGTGGGGATGCTGCCGTCGAGGTACTGCTTGCGGGTGATGTGCACCTCGCTGACGACGCTGCAGCCCAGCAGCATGGCCATCAGCAGGCTGCCGTCCAGGGCGACGTCGTCGATCTCGAACGGCGGCGCGTCGTCCATCTCGTAGGTGCAGACCGTCTCGCGGTTCAGCAGGTAGACGATCTCCTTGCGCGTCTTGAACTCCATCAGCGCGGTGCCGTCGTACTCGCCCATCTCCGACAGCGTGGGGCGCATGTGGCGCAGGATCTCGCCGTCGTGCGTGTCACTGTTGTAGCGCCCGGCCGGGCAGCGGCAGAACAGCTTGCGCACCGTCAGCAACTGCTGGTGGATCTCGAGCCCGCAGCGGAAGCCCAGGGCGGCGTAGTCGCTGTCCGACAGCGTGCCGTAGGCCGGAAGCGGTTGCATGAGCCAGGGATCGGACAGGCGGTACTGGGAGGACAGGGACACGGCTGCCACCTTGCTGGGGTGCGGAACCCGGGCGGCGCGGGGGGCGCCACCTGCCAACCGGTTGACACTCGATTAGATATCGAATATGGTGAATCGTCAAACCTCTAACAAGCCGCTGAAACGCCTTATGCGAAAAGGCGTTCCGGCGCCGGTCCCATTCGTGGAGGCGGGTCTTGCGCAAGGTCAGGCGCCATTCCGAAGTGCCCGAGGCGACCATCCACCGGCTGCCCCGCTATCTGGAGAAGCTGAAGCTGCTGCAGGCGATGGGCGTCGAGGACGTGTCCAGCCGCCAGCTGGCGGAGTCCCTGGACATCAAGGCCAGCCAGCTGAGGCACGACTTCCACTACTTCGGCGGCTTCAGCCGCCCCGGCCGGCCGTATCAGGTGGGCAAACTGGTGCCGGCGCTCGAGAAGATCATCGGCGTGAGCGAGCCGCAGCCGGTGGCCATCATCGGCGCCGGCCACCTGGGCCAGGCCCTGGCCAACTACGCGAACATGGGCGTGCAGGGCTTCCCGGTGCGCGGCGTCTTCGACGCCAACCCGCGGCTGGTGGGCCTGGAGATCCGCGGCCAGCCGGTGCGCGACATGGACCAGCTCGAGCCGGTGATCGCGCAGGAGGGCATCCGCATCGCCATCCTGACCGTGCCCGCGCCGTTCGCGCAGGAGGTCACCGACCGCCTGGTGAAGGCGGGCATCGTGGGCATCGTCAACTTCGCGCCCACCGACCTGAAAGTGCCCAAGACGGTGGCCGTGCGCAATGAGCGGCTGGCGGTGGGCATCATGGCGCTGAGCTTCAAGGTGAAGTGCATTTTGGAAGGCGACTGCGGAACAGAGTAGGCGCCCGCCGCCCGGCGTGAAACGAAGAGGGCCGGACCCGCATGAGGTCCGGCCCTTGTCCTATGCGTGCTCCCGCGCCGTCAAATCTGCCACAGGTACTGCAGCTTGAGGAAGTAGGAGCGCGAAGCCAGCCGCCAGTCCTCGATGCCTTCCTGCTCGCCCATGAAGGTGCCGTAGTTGCGCGTCGAGCCCGCGTAGAAGATCGAGAACGGGTTCAGCCGGAAGGTGACCAGGGGGTCGGCGTTCCACTGGCGGCTGAAGTCGTCGTACTGCAGGACCAGGCGGGCCGACCACTCGCGCGACAGCTGCACGTTCAGGCGCGAGCGGGCGATGTAGCCCTCGAACAGGCGCTCGCCGGTGGCCAGGTTGTCGCTGCGGATGCCTTCCCAGGTCTGCTCGACCAGCACGCGCTTGTGCGGGCGCACGTTGACCCACAGGTCGTGGCTGACCTCGTCGCCCATGACCTCGTCGTGGCGGGCGATGCGGTGGCCCCAGACCAGCTCGGCGCCGCCGGCGAGGGCCTCGGACGGGCGCACCTGGATGCCCAGCTCGTGGCTGGTGATGCCGCCGTAGCGCGTGCCGTGGAAGAGCTCGTTGCTGGCCATCTTCTCGAACCACACCTGCGTCTGCGCCTGGCGCAGGTTGGCCTGCACGCGGCCCATCAGCCACTCGTCCTTCTTGACGTCGCTGCAGTCCCAGACGCGGCCGGCCACCAGCAGGGGCTCGATGCGCTCGATGAGGCCCTTGTCGAAGTAGAAGGTGTAGGCGGTCCAGCTGTCGAGCTTGCGCTGGTCGTTGCGCGGCTCGAAGCCCGACTCGGCGCGGAACGTGGGCGAGCGCTCGGAGCCGCTGATCTCGCCGCCCCAGCGTCGGCCCGAACGCTCGATGCCGGCGTAGAAGGCGCGGCCGGTGAAGTGCTCGCCGTCGAAGGCGGCGGTGTGGCGGCCGCCGTCGAAGGTCAGGCCGTCCAGGCGCGCGGTCAGCGCCCGGTTGTCGGGCTCGGTGGTGGCGCTGAGCAGGGCCTGGGCGGTGACGCGCACGTTCTCCGACAGCGTCAGCCCGGCGTCGACGCCGGCCAGCGAGCCGTAGCCGCCGCCCTCGTGGCGGCGCGTGGTGGCGATGGCGCCCACGTGCGACTGGCTGCCGAAGGCGCGGCGCACGCGCGCCAGGGCCGAGGTGCTGCGGCCGCCCTCGAGCAGCGCGCTGCCCTCGGCGAACGGCAGGATGAACGGCGTGGCGTCGTCCTGCGCCACCAGGGCGGCGAAGCCGGTGGCGCCGGGGCGCCCGATCAGCTTGACCGCGAAGTCGGGCCGGTTCAGCGAGCGCGTGTAGACGGGCCGGAAGAACGTGGCCCACAGGTCGCTGCCGTCCTGGAAGAAGGGCCGCTTCTCGGGGTACGACAGGGCGAACGTCGAGTTGACCTCGATCTGCCCGGCGTCGGCCTCGACCTGCGAGAAGTCGGGGTTGATGGTGGCCTCGGCGGTGATCGACGGCGTGATGCCGTAGGCGGCGTTCAGCGACGCCTCGCCCATCAGCTTGCCGTTGGTCCAGGCTCCGGCCTTGCCCGCGTCGTCCGGCTCGCGTCCGCCGGCCTGCGTGGCGACGAAGGCGGGCATCAGGCTCATGCCGCTGCCCGGGCGCACGCCGTCGATGCCGGTGATGGTGCCCCACTGGCAGGGCCAGCAGTTGTCGCCGCGGTTGTAGATGCCCCACGAGTACTGCGAGCGCACCTGGCGGTTGTTGTTGCGCCAGAAGTCGACGCGCCACTCCTGCTGCGGCTTGTCGGGAAAGCGCAGGCTGGTCCAGGGGATGGCGTACTCGACTTGCCAGCCCTCGTCGGTGATGCGGCCCGAGGTGTGGTAGACCATGTCGTAGGTCGAGTCCTCGCCGCGGCCCGCCGACCACAGCAGGTCGCCCTGCACGCCGTAGGCATTGCTGCCCAGCTCGAAGGCGCAGTTCTGGTCGCCGAAGGTGTCGAGCACCAGGAGGACGTAGTCGTCGTTCCAGATGCGGTCGCGCTCGCTGTACGAGGCGCGCACCTCGGCCGGGTCGTCGTAGCAGATGAACGCGGCGTAGAGGTACTTGTCGTCGTAGGTGATCATCGCCTCGGTCGGCACCGGGGGCTGCACCTGGTCGCCGGGCTGGTGCTCGACGAAGTTGCCCGCGCGCGGCACGTCCTGCCAGCCGGCATCGTCCAGCACGCCGTCGACGGTGATGGGTCCGGTGGCGCGGTGGGTGGCCATCTTCGGCAGGCGCACGGGCTGCCAGGGGCCGGCGGGGCGGGCGGCGACGGCGGCGTGGGAGGCCAGGGTCAGCAGGGCGAGGACGCAAAGCAGGGTCGCGGCCGTCTGTCGGCGGTGGCGGCGGTGGTGCACGGTGGCGGGCTCCTGGGAAATGGGGGTGTCGGGGCTCTACGCGCGCGCGGGGGATGGGGTTGCGGGGAAATTGGGGCAGCGGGCGGACGGGGGCAAGGGGCGCGGCGGCCTTGCCGGATCAAGGAGTGGTTCCGTCTTGCGCGGTTGTTTCGAAGGGCGGCGCCAGCCAGCGTCGCGGCATCTCATCAAACGCCGGTGTATTTGCACATGGATCACTTGCGCCGGCGCAAGTCGCGACCCAGCCGTGCCCCCGCGGGGAGGTCAGCGGCCCCGTCAACGAGAGCACGGTGTCGGCCGTCGGCGGTTCATTGCCGTGGCCGCGGGGCCAGTGATAGGATCCGTTCAGGAAACGCAACGAGTGCATGCATTGGGGCAGGCTGGCCGTGCCCGGCCCGCGCCTGCGGCAATCATGATGCCGATGTCTTCAAGGAAGCCACGCCGATGAACGTCCCCGCCTCCTTCTGGCTGCCCCCCGCCCTCGGCGGCCTGCTGGCCCTGCTGGTCCTGGGCTTCTCGCTGCGCGCGAATCGCCGCCGGCGCATCGTCGAGGACGTGCCGACCTCGAAGACGACCGGCGTCTTCATCGGGCTGGTCGAGCTGAAGGGGAAGGCCGAGGCGGCCGCGCCGCTGACGAGCCACCTGGCCGAGGTGGCGTGCGTGTGGACCAGCTACAAGGTGGAGGAGCACTGGTCGTACACGCGGCAGGTGCGCTACACCGACAGCAAGGGCCGTTCGCGCACGCGCACCGAACATCACTCGGGCTGGACCACCGTGGCCGAGGAAACCCGCCTGACGGCCTTCGACCTGGTGGATGATCACGGCCGCATCCAGGTGCTGCCCGAGGGCGCGAAGATCGAACCGCAGGAGGTCTTCAGCGAGACCTGCGACCGCCGCAGCCGGCTGTATTACGGGAAGGGCCCCGAGGGCGGTGTCGCCAACAGCGACCACCGCCGCCGTTTCACCGAGACCGCCATCGTGCAGCATGCCGTGGTGTACGTGATGGGCCAGGCGCGTGAGCGCCAGGACATGGTGGCGGCCGAAGTCGCCGCCGACAAGGGCGCCCCGCTGTTCCTGATCTCGACGCGCACCGAGGAGCAGATCCGTCGCGGCTTCGGCTGGACGCAGTGGCTGCTGCATGTGCTGGGCATCGCGCTGGCGGTGGGCGGCATGCTGGCCCAGCAGTCGAATGTGCACGAGGGCGTGGTGACGCCGCTGTCGCTGGTGGTGTCCGGCCTGGCCTACGTGGGGGCGGCCCTGCTGGGCTGGCTGTGGTCGGTCTACAACAGCCTGATCGGCCTGAGCCAGCGCGTGAACCAGGGCTGGTCGCAGGTGGACGTGCAGCTGGTGCGGCGATGCGAACTGATCCCGCGCGTGGTGGAGACCATCAGCGGCCTGCGCGACCACGAGAAGACGGTGCAGGCCGAGCTGGCCGCCCTGCGCGCCCAGCTGGAGGCGACCCCGCTGGCCGGCGGCGGCACGCGCACGGCGCGCGTGTCGGGCCGTGTGGCGGCCGTGGCCGAGAGCTACCCCGAGCTGAAGTCGCAGGGGGCATTCCTGGCACTGCAGGCGACGCTGGCCGACACCGAGACGCGCATCGCCCTGGCCCGCGCGTACTACAACGAGATCGCCACGACCTACAACACGCGACTGCAGACGATGCCGGACGGGCTGGTGGCGTGGGTGGCGCGGTTGAAGGGGCGGGAATTGATGACGGGGTGGGAGGCAGAGGGCGCGGCGGGCGCCGGGCAGGCGTCGGCGCACGGCAGCTGAGGCCCCTCTCGCCCGCCTACAACTCGTGGAACGTGGTGGCGAAATCGAACACCGGGTGCGCGGGGTCGAAGGGCCACATGTGCAGCAGCTTCCAGCGCAGGCCGGGGATGGGCTCCGCCTTGACCGGGCGGCCTTCGATGTCGAGGGCCTCGGGTGCGTAGCTGATGCTGGGGGAGAAATACGGCGTATCGTCGCGAGCCAGCACCATGTCCCCGTCGCAGCCGGGATGGCGCAGGCCGATGGGGACGGAGGCCTGCGGTTCCTCGCACCCGGGTTCGTCGCCCAGGGGGATGACGCGCGTGGAGGCGCAGTTCAGGCAGCGGGGCGGGCTCCGGCGACCGGCGAGCAGTTCCAGGCGCACCGCCTCGTCGTTGATGGCGCTCCGCCGCGTCCAGCGGACGATCGCCTCGTCGGCTTCCTCATATTCCCCGTGTTTTCTGACGTGATCGGCCACGTAGTCGTGCTCGACGGTCTGGCGCAGGCGCTCCTCGGTGGGCAGGACTTCCACGCGCACAAAGCAGGATTCGTCATGGCACCAGCCCAGTTGGTGGGCGACATGGACGAAGCGGCAGGGCTTGGTGGCCAGGTAGTGCGGGGTGGGGATCAGGGGACGGCGCTGGGAGTAGTCACACTTCGTGCACTTGAATCGCCAATCGTATGACATGGGCATCGCCTCCGGGATAGAGACAAGGGGCGGCATGATAGGCGCAAAACGACGCGGCGCCACACCCTGGCGGGCCTGGCGTCGCGACGATTACAGTCCGGATTTGGTGTGACTTGCGATTGTTCATGACTTGCGCCGGCGCAAGTCCCGCCTCAGCGCAGTCCGCCCGTCACTGCCCCCACCCCGCCTCCCGCGGCAAGATCACCGAGAACACCGTCCCCGCCTCCGGGCTCGAACGGAAGGTGACCACGCCGCCGAGGTACTTCTCGGTCAGCAGCTTGATCGAGTAGGTGCCGATGCCGCGGTCGCGGCCCTTGGTGGAGAACGAGCGCTGGAAGAC
>CAINDZ010000571.1 GCA_903847545.1 uncultured bacterium
CGCCAGCTCCAAACCGGCCGTTCCCTGCGATTTAGATCGCGGCTCCCGGCACCCCAGTCATGGCTCGAAGGCGCTGGCGCCCAGCCAAAGATCGGCCCCATCCCTCCGCGTCCGCCGCCTTAGAACCCGGTTTGGACAGACACACGCCTGACCAGACCTGTGCGGACCCGGTGGGACCTGGACCGATTCGGGTGCGGGAATATATAACGCGGCGCAAATCGTTGTCAAGAAAATGCCCGGCGGCGCGCGGTCGCACCCGCCGGCCGGGCCGGAATGGGCCCACCCCGGGCGATGCCGCTCAGCCGGCCCGGCTCCGCCGCCCGGCCGGCCCCTCGGCCGGCAGCAGGGCCGCCCGGCACAGGTCGTCCACCAAGGCGGGGAAGCCGATCCCCACCGCGGCGGCCGCCTTGGGCACCAGGCTGGTCGCCGTCATGCCCGGTATCGTGTTTATTTCCAAGCAGTAATACGCATCGCCGTCCAGGCGGAAGTCGATCCGGGCCATCCCCCGGCAGCCGGCCAGCTCGTACAGGCGCAGGGAATCGCCCACGATCTGCTCGTAGACGGGCGAATGCACCGGCGCCGGCACCAGGTAGTCGCTGGCGCCCGAGGTGTACTTGTTGCGGTAGTCGTAGAAGCCCTCGCGCGGCCGGATCTCCAACAGCGGCAGCCGCCTGCCGAGCAGGATGGCCGACGTAAGTTCGCGCCCGGGAATGAATTTCTCGACCAGGACGTCCACCACGCAGGCGCCGCCGGCGGCCGCCACGCGCTCGAAGGCGGCCGGGAAATCGGCCGACTTGCCGACGATCTCGACCCCCACCGAGCTGCCCCCGGCGTTCAGCTTCACCACGGCGGGAAAGCCGATCTCGGCCAGGACGCGCTCGTGGATGCGCTCGAGGGTCAGGTCGGGCTCCGGGCCGGCGCCCGACCCGGGGATGGACACCTGCGGCGTGCCGCCGGCGCAGTTCCAGGTCACCTGCAGCCAGTCGGGGGTGGGGATGGCGGCCGCGCGCATCAGCCGCTTGGTCAGGCCCTTGTCCATGGCCAGCGCGCTGGCCCCGGGACCGGACAGCGCGTAGGGCAGGCCGAGGACCTCGAGCACCGCCTGCAGGTGGCCGTCCTCGCCCTCGCCGCCGTGCAGCGCCGGGAAGACCATGTCCACGCCCTGCAGGTCCGCGCACCCGATGACATCGGCCACCGCGGTGATCGCGACCTCGCGCACCTCGTGCCCGGCCTCGCGCAGCCCCTGCGCCACGGCCTGCCCCGAGCGCAGCGAAACCTCGCGTTCGGACGAGTCGCCGCCCATCAGCACCGCCACCAGCATGCCCTTAACCTCCCGCCGCGTCCCCTGTTGATGATGTGTTGCCTGCGTCGCGGCACAGCAGCGCCACCGCCTGCACGGTCACGCACTCGCCCCGGCCCTCGGGGCCCAGCCCCTCGCCGCGGGTGCCCTTGACCGAGACCTGCCCGGGCTCGACACCCAGGGCGCCGGCCAGCTTCAGCCGCATGGCGGCGGCCGCCGGGGCGATCATCGGCCGCTCGGTGATGACCGTCGCGTCGACGTTGCCCACGCGCCAGCCGGCCCCGGCCACCAGCTGCCGCACGCGCGCCAGCAGGTCCAGGCTGTCGGCCCCCTGCCAGCGCGGGTCGGTGTCCGGGAAGTGGCGCCCGATGTCGCCCAGCCCGGCGGCGCCCAGCAGCGCGTCGCACAGCGCGTGGCACAGCGCGTCGCCGTCCGAATGGCCCAGCGGCCCCACCGGGCAGTCGGGAAACTCGACGCCGCCCAGCACGCAGCGGCGTCCCGGCTCCAGCCGGTGGCGATCCCATCCCTGCCCGATGCGCACCCTGCCCTCCCGCGCGGTCAGTCGAAGGTCTCGGCTGCATCCAGCGGCAGCCCGGCCCGGTCCTTGTCCGAGAGCACCGTCTCGACGCCCGCCTGCAGCGGCCAGTCGATGCCGACCGCCGGGTCGTCCCACCGCAGCGAGCGCTCGTGCTCGGGCGCGTAATAGTCGGTGCACTTGTAAACGAACTCGGCCGCTTCGCTCAACACGTAAAATCCGTGCGCGAAGCCGGGCGGCACCCAGAACAGCCGGCGGTTCTCCGCCGAGAGCTCGACGCCCGTCCACCGGCCGAAGTGCGGCGAGCTGCGACGCAGGTCGACCGCGACGTCGAAGACGCGCCCGCTGATCACGCGCACCAGCTTGCCCTGCGGCTGCCGGATCTGGTAGTGCAGCCCGCGCAGCACGCCCTGCCTCGAGCTGCTCTGGTTGTCCTGCACGAACGGCAGCGCCACGCCCGCGGCGGCGAACGCGTCGGCGCGCCACGTCTCCATGAAGTAGCCGCGGTGGTCGCCGAACAGGCGCGGCTCGAAGACGAGCACGCCCGGCAGCGGCGTCTGGACGATGTTCATCGCCGTCCTTCCAGCAGCTGCAGCAGGTAGCCGCCGTAGCCGCTGTTGCGCAGGGGCGCGGCCAGCGCCCGCAGCTGCTCGTCGTCGATGAAGCCCATGCGCCAGGCGATCTCCTCGGGGCAGGCGATCTTCAGGCTCTGCCGCTCCTCGATGACGCGGATGAACTGCCCGGCGTCCAGCAGCGACTGGTGCGTGCCGGTGTCCAGCCACGCGGCGCCGCGGCCGAGGATCTCCACGCGCAGGTCGCCCCGCTCGAGGTAGGCGCGGATGACGTCGGCGATCTCGAGCTCGCCGCGCGCCGACGGCCGCACGCCGCGCGTGATGCCGACGACGTCGCTGTCGAAGAAGTACAGGCCCGTCGCCGCGATGTTCGACTTCGGCTGCTTCGGCTTCTCCTCGATGCTGATCGCGCGCCCGTCCGGCCCCACCTCGATGACGCCGTACCGCTCGGGGTCGTTCACCGTGTAGCCGAAGATGGTGCCGCCGGACGTGGACTGCGCCACCGCCTGCAGGCGGCGCGACAGGCCCTCGGCGTAGAAGATGTTGTCGCCCAGGATCAGGCAGGCCGGGCCGCCCTGCAGGAAGTCCTCGGCCAGCAGGAAGGCCTGGGCCAGGCCGTCGGGCGTCGGCTGCACCGTGTACTCGATGCGCAGGCCCCAGCGCCGGCCGTCGCCCAGCAGCTTGCGGAACGACGGCTGGTCGTCCGGCGTCGTGATGAGGAGGATGTCGCGGATGCCCGCCAGCATCAGCGTCGATAGCGGGTAGTAGATCATCGGCTTGTCGTAGACGGGCATCAGCTGCTTGCTGACCGTCAGCGTGAGCGGGTGCAGGCGGCTGCCGGTGCCGCCCGCCAGGATGATGCCCTTGCGCTGGATCGTAGGCACGGTCTTCGGTCCTTGGACGGGGTGGAGCGGGTCCGGGTGGCCGGGGGCGCGGCTCGGCGCGCGATTGCGGGCAGGATAGTACAGCCGGGGCGGTCTGGCGCGATCAATTCCGCGGCGCCGGCAGGATTCGGCGCGCGGAACGGGTGCCCGGCCACGGCCGGCGTGTCTTCCCCGGCGGACAGGCCGTCCCCTTCCGGGGAGCGCCCCGTGGGCCGGACGGACGGCGACCCCGGTCCGGGTGGGCCGGGGCCGCCTGGGATCCGCGGGCGAAGACGACCGGTCAGTCGCTGCCCTCGTGGTCGTCGTGCCCGTCGTGGTCGTCGTCCTCGAAGGAATGGAACGACAGCCGGATGTTGTGCTCGACGGCTTCCTGGTTGGGGCCGCCGCTGCCGGCCGTGGCCGGGTCGATGAGCCCGCCGCCCTCGGCCGCGAACCAGGCGCTGTGGTCGATGCTGAGGGTCAGGTTCAGGGCCCCGGCGCCCTCGACCACCACGAGGGCCGGCACGAGGTCGTGCTCCTGCTCGGACTCGAGGCCCGAGGTGAAGGTGAAGGGCGCGCCGTTGAACGAGCCCGCGACGCGCACGCTGACGCCGTCGAGGTCTGGATGCGCCGCCAGGAATGCCGCGGCCGAACCCTCGTCGCCGCGCACGGCGTCCACGTTGAATTCGACCTCGTTGTAGGTGCCGGGCGTCACGTCGACGCTGACGACCTGGTCGATGGCCCCGCCCAGCGGCAGGTCGACCAGGAGCGGGCCGGCCTCGAACTCCTCCGAGCGCAGCGAGTCGGCGCCCGCCTCCTCCGAGGCCTGCAGCTCGATCTCGCGCAGCACGACCTGGACCGAGGCCACGACCAGCGTGTCGCCGCCGGCCGCGAACGTGTCGGCGACCGCGGCCTTGGCGCCGCGCGAAGCCTTGGCCACGGCCCCCGGCGAGGCGATGGTCAGCGAGAGGTTGCCGCCGGCGGGCGCCGGATCGTCGCTGCAACCGGCCAGACCGAGGGCGAGCACGGACGCCGAGAGGCCCGCGCAGATCTTCTTCACGTGGTACATGGTATCCATCCTTAGTTCTTGGACCGCCGTGGTCAAAAACACCCAGTGATTCACTATGGCAAGAGACGGGCCAAGTCGCGGCGCGCCTTCAGGAGGCACCAAAAGGCACCACGCGCAGGCACCCGCCGCCCTGACCGGCTGAAATGGCCTGTTCGCCGCGGAACAGGCAGGCACAAGGACCCGGAGCCGCGCCGGTGCCGGGCAGGACGAAGGCCCCGGTTCGCAGGGAACCGGGGCCTTGCTGTCTGGCCTCACGGGCGCGGACAGGGCTAGCGGTGCATGCCGCCGTCGTCGCCCCCGCCGCCGTGGCCCCCGCCGCCGTGGTGCCCGCCGTCCGGGTCGCCGTGATGGTCGTCCCAGCCGTCGTGGTCGCGGTCCTCGAAGGCGTGGAACGAGCGACGGATGTTGTGCTCGACCAGGAACTGGTTCTCGCCGCCCGCATTCGCCGACGACGGGTCGACCAGCGAGCTGTCGGGGCCGGCGAACCACGTGCCGTGGTCGACGCTCAGCGTCACGTTGACCGGGCCCGCGCCCTCAGCGATGACCAGGGCCGGGTCGAGGTCCTGCTCCTGGTGCGCGGCCATGCGCGTGAGGAACGTGAACGGCACGCCGTTGAACGTGCCCTCGGCACGGATGCTGACGTCGGTGAATTCGGGATGCGCCGCCAGGAAGGCGACGGCGTCGGCGTCGCCGCCGCGCACCGGGTGCACCTTGAACTCGACCTCGTTGTAGGTGCCGGGCGTCACGTCGACGCTGAGCACCTGCGCAATGGCGCCGCCGAGCGGCAGGTCGACCAGCATGGGGCCGGTCTCGAACTCCTCGACCCACAGCGAGTCGATGCTGGACGAGTCGGCCAGGCTGGTGTCGTACGCCGCGCAGGCCTGCAGCTCGATCTCGCGCAGGACGACCTGGGCGCTGGTCAGCACCAGCGTGTCGCCGCCCGCGGTGAACGTGTCCGGCGCGACGGCCTTGGCGGCGCCCGCGGCCTTCGACGAGGCGAAGGTCAACGTGAAGTTGCTGCCCGAGGCGGCCGGAGAACCGTTATCGCTGCAGCCGCCGAGGCCGGCGGCGAGGATGACCAGGGCCAGGCAGGAACAAACGATCAGGATCTTCTTCATGAGTGCGTACTCCCCTTGGTGCAGGACCATTTCCCCCCGGGCCGCTTCGCAAGAAGCAGGCCGAAGGAAGAGGCGGAATGACGGGGAAGACCGATGCTGCCTGTGCCACGTCCGGCGCAACCGGACCGTGGGTCGACGCGCGCGATACCGCGAGACGGACCGGCGCCCGTTGCGGAATCCCGTGCCTGAGACAGCGGCTCCATCCGCGATTTCCACCCGGGTGGACATCATCCCCCGGACGAACGGCTAGACAGCCGTCACCGGCGCGGCGATGCCGAGGGCGCGCACCATGCCGGTGATTTCCCCAGTGTAGACGGGGTTCATCACGAGCACCAGCGCCACGCCGAGAGCGGGCAGGTCCGACGGCGCGACCACCTGACGCCCGACGCCCGGCAGGTAGAGGCCGTGCTTGGCGGGATTGATGTCGACGGGCACGCCGATGGCGCCCCCGGCCCCCATCAAGTTCAGGAACGTCACGCCCTTGCTGCCGGCGCCCCAAACCGCCACCCGGCCGCCGGCCGCGGCGATGCGCGCGAACTCGCCGCGCCAGTGCGCGAGCAGGCGATCGACCTCGTCGCCCAGCCCGGCGGCCATCGCCGCCAGCTGCGAACCCTCCGGGACGGCGGCAGAGGCCACGGGGCCGCCCGCGGGGCCGGTCTCGAGGCACAGAAACTGGCCGGCGAAGGTCTCCCACGTGCGGGCGGCCGGCAGCCCGGCGCGCGCGAAGCAGGCGGCCAGGCTGCGGGCGTTGAAGTACGACACGTGCTCGTAGATGAAGTCCCAGACGCCGCCGTCGCGCAGGCTGTACAGCGCGTTGGGCACCTCGCAGAAATAGACCGGGGCGCTGCCCGGCGGCACGGCGTCCCGCATCATGCGCACGAACGCGACCGGGTCGTCCATGTGCTCGAGCGCGTGGCGCGAGCAGACCAGGTCGGGCGCGCGGCCCAGCGGGCTGGCGCCGAAGTACTCGCGGCGGATGGCCAGGTTGGGGCCGGGACTGGCGCCGCGGTAGCTGGGGTCGAAGCCGGTGCCGACGCTGCCGGGACCGGCGCAGACCAGCTTGAGGAAGTCGCCCTGTCCGCAGGCGATCTCGACGACATGGCGGCCGTCCAGCGCGTGGCGCCGCCGCAGGTCCAGCGCAAGTTCCTCGGCGTAGGCCTGGAAGCGCGGCGAGTGGTGCAGCGAGTTCTCGTAGCCCTCCGCGTAGCGCACCAGCTCGGGGTCGAACGCCAGGTTGAAGACATGGCCGCAGTCGCGGCAGATGGCCAGGTCGAGGTCGCCGCGCGGCGCGGCCTGCGCGGCCTCGCGCGTCGGCCACAGCACGTTGCAGAAGACCGGCACGCCCCGCAGCTGCAGGAAGCGCTCGACCTGCGCGCCGCCGCAGGCCAGGCAGGCCGCGCCGCTCACTGCGCGCCGCCCGCGTGGAGCCCATCGTCGACCGCCAGGATGGCCGGCGCCAGGCCCAGCTTCGCCAGGTCGGCCGCGATCTCGTCGCGGTAGATCGGGTTCATCACGATCACCACATCGGGCTTCAGCCCGACCAGGTCCTGCGGGCCGACGATGCGGTGGCCGCTGGCCGGCATGAAGTAGCCCTGCCGGTGCGGGTTGATGTCGACGGCGGCGGCAACCTCGTCGTGCAGGCCGAGCGAGGTCAGGAACGACACGCCCTTGCTGCCCGAGCCCCAGATGACGGCCGTCTGCCCGCGCGACTTCAGGTCGGCGAAGCGCGCGCGCCACCAATCCAGCTGCGCCGCGAACAGCGCCGGGAACTTCGCGACCCAGGCCGCCAGCTCGTCGAGGTCGGTGGCCGTCGTCAGCGGCGCGCCGCCGCCGTCGCCCGTGTCGCCCGTTTCCGCGGCGATGGTGAGGTACTGCCCGGCATACTCGAAGCCGATGGCCGTCGGGCGGAAGCCGGCGGCGCGGAACAGGTGCTCGAGCGAGTGCGGGCTGAAGTACGAGCAGTGCTCGTAGTAGACGTCCTCGAAGGCGCAGTCGCGCAGGATGCGCTGCGCCTCGGGGATCATGAAGAAGATCTCGGCCGGGCGGTCGCCCTGCGCGGCGCGCACGTTGCGCATGAACGCCAGCGTGGCCGGGATGTGCTCGAGCGTCATCTTGCAGCAGACGAAGTCGGCGGCCGTGTCGACGCACTTCTCGGTGTAGAAGTCGGCCACGAAGCGCACGTGCTCGCCCGCGGCCGGCGCGAAACGGTCGGCGCGGTAGCCCGGGTCGAAGCCGACGCCCCGGTTGCGCCCGCCCTCGCACAGCAGCAGCAGGAACTCGCCCTTGCCGCAGCCGATCTCCAGGATGTCGCGACCCTTGAGGCCGAACCGCGCGATGACGCGGTCGGCCAGGTCGCGGTGGAAGCGCTGGAAGGTGGGCGAGAACCCCTGCGTCTCCTCGTAGCGGCCCGAATACTCGGTCAGCTTCGCGTCGAACG
>CAINDZ010000572.1 GCA_903847545.1 uncultured bacterium
CAGGGCGGCACGCCCGAGGCCACGCTGATCGGCACCGGCGAGAAGACGAACGCGGCGAACGCCTCGCTGATGAACAGCCTGCTGATCCGCGCGCTCGACTACAACGACATCTTCTGGGAGCAGGACCCCAGCCACCCGTCGGACATCATCTTCGGGGCGCTGTCGCCGGCCGAGGCCTGCGGTCGCGACGGGCGCGAGGCGCTGGTCGGCATCATGATCGCCTACGAGCTCGAGCTGCGCTGGTGCCTGGCCTGCTTCCCCGGCGTGCGCGAGGTGGGCTGGCACCACGCGACGCTGACGCAGTTCGTCAGCCCGTTCGTCGCCGGCCGCATGTACGGGCTGGGCATCGACCAGATGGTGGCCGCCGCCGGCATCAGCGGCAGCAGCCACTTCACCCTGGGCGGCGTCGTGGCCGGCCACCTGACGAACATGAAGAACACCGCCGACCCGCTCGCCACGCAGGCGGGCGTGCTGGCCTCGCAGATGGCCGCCGAGGGCTACGAGGGCCCGGTCGAGGTCATCGAGGGCAAGGAGGGCTTCCAGCACGTCATCCACAACGTGAAGCTGGAGCCGGGGATCCTGCTTGACGGTCTGGGGACGCAGCCGCCGATGATCCGCCGCTGCGGCTACAAGGCGTTCCCGACCGAGGCGCTGACGCACCAGCCGATGTCGGCCGTGCTGGGCGCGATGCAGGAGAACGGCCTGAAGGCCGAGGACCTGTCCGCGATCCACATCCAGACCACGACCCGCGGCGCGGACATCCTCAGCGACCCCAGCAAGTACGACCCGCAGACGAAGGAGACCGCCGACCACAGCCTGCCGTACTGCCTGGCGGCGGTGGCGGCCGACGGCGGCGTCTACCCGAACAGCTTCGAGAAGGAGAAGCTCTTCGACCCGCGCATCCGCGCGCTGCTGCCGAAGATCAAGGTCGTGGCCAACGCCGAGATCGACGCCATGTTCCCCGGCACCAAGCGGGCCATCGCCACGCTGACGACCGGCGACGGCCGCACGTTTACCAAGACGGTGGACCACGCCAAGGGCAGTCCGCTCAACCCGCTCAGCGACGACGAGCTGGTGGCCAAGTTCCGCGCCAACGCCGGCGGCGTCATGGACAAGGCGGCGCAGGACCGCGTCATCGAGGCGACCTGGGACTTCGAGAACTGCCGCGACCTGGGGGCGTACCTGCGTCTGCTGAAGGTCGACTGACCCGGCGGAACCGGAAGGCGGCCGTGACGGTTGCACTTCCCATGTCGTTCCCGCTGCTGGCAGTGCTGCTGGCTGTGTCCGCGCCCGCGGATGCGCCGGCGGCACTGCCCGACTCCCTGCAAACAGGACCCCGCCTGCGCCCTCCCGCCGAGGTGGAGTTCGTCGCGCCCCGCCGCCCCGCTGCGTCCGCGCGGCCACCCTGGCGGGACGCGCCCTGGTGGCCCGCCGGCAATGCGTGGCGAGTCGATATCCCGTGGCCGGCCGCGGACGTCGCGGCGCCAGACTCGCTGGCGCTGTGGCTGGCCCTGTGCGGTCGCGAGGCCGACCCGCGCGACGCCTGGCGGATGGACGCCGCGACCGGGCGGCGCCAGCGGTGGGCGCGCCTGCAGGCCTCGTGGCTGCCGGTGGCCGTGCGGCGCCTGCTGGTGCTCGAAGCCAGGGCAGGTACGTATCGCCGCATCAAGGCGCGCGAGGCGGAGCTCTACGACGAGTTCCTTGCCACCGAGATTCCGGTCACCCCGACCCGCGATACGGACCGCTGAACCCGCGGAGTTCGCGCGGGCGCCGAGGTTGTCTCTGGCCAAGGCGTCCCGGCATGCTATCTTGTCGGGCGAGGCGGCCCGCGTGCGGGGCGCCTCCTGGTGGTGGCCGACCTGTGGGGGCGAAATGGTCTCGACGTGGTCGGAGGACCGTTGGCTGCATGCCGAGATCCCGCCGCTCTCGTTAAACGGTGGAAAAAAAATAAGTGACGAAGCTAACTTCGCACTGGCTGCCTAACTAACGCAGCCCGTTCCCGGGTCGGGGGGTCACCGGACCGGCCCAATGGGAGCGCCATTTTCTGGTGAATAGTCCCGACGCGTGCCCCTGGCGGGAGGACGAGATCAAACATGGGGCTAGCCCGGCGGTTGGCACGTTCCCTGGCCAGTCGACGGGTTAAATGAACAGGGAGCTAAGCATGTAGACGCCGGCGGAGCGCCGGTTACGGACGCGGGTTCGATTCCCGCCGCCTCCACCAGTTGATCAAGAGGGCGCCGCCGGTCCGGGACCGGCGGCGCCCTTCTTCACGCCCGGCGTCGGCCGGGCCTCAGGTGACGAAGTCGCGCAGTCGTCGCGTGTCGCGCGGGTCGACCGGCAGCGCATCCCCGGGCGACCGGCGGAACTCGACGATGAGGTGCCCGCTGCACAGGATGTCGCGGTTGCGCATGAGCGCGGCGGCCTCGGTGTAGGCCGCGGGCGGCGTCGCGTGGCCGCCCTTGCGCACGGCGCGCCGCAGCGCGGCCGCGCTGCGCGCATGGATCAGCGGCCCCACGGCGCACCACAGCGCGAACGACGTCCAGTTCACGCGCGCCGGGTGGATCGTGACGATGTCCAGCCCTGCCACCTTGGCGAGCGTGCGCAGGCGCTGGATGCCGATCGAAAACAGGTGCCCGAAGTAGACCCGCGGCGCCCCGTCGCCATCATCGCCTGCCGTCACCCACACCGCGTCCACCTCGTTCGGCGGGAGCAGCTTCAGCGTCTCGGCCTCGCACAGGAGGTGTGCCAGGCGCGAACGCAGGTTGGAGGTGTTCGGGGTCGTGAGGATGAGGCGGCCGTCCGGGCGCAGGACGCGGGCGCATTCGCGCAGCACGCGCACCTGGTCGGGCAGGTGCTCGATCCCCTCCTGGAAGATGATCCAGTCGGCGCTGTCGGCTGGCAGCGGCAGCGCATCGGCCAGGTCGACCTTCTCGCACGCGAGGCCGGGGGCCTTGAAGAACTCGGGGAACAGGTCCAGCGCGCGCACGTCGGCGCCCCAGGCCTGCAGCCGGGCGCTGGTGACACCGTTGCCGGCCGGCACGTCGACGACGACCTTGCCGCGGAACGTGTCGGCGCGCGCCTGCAGCACGCGCCCCAGCAGTTCCTTGATGTCGTGGGATCCCCGCCAGTACATGGGTCGACTCCGCGCGGCGGAAGGTGAATCGTGACGATCGCCCACGGCATCATAGGCCTCGGGCCGCGCCGTGTCACCGGGGGATGCCGCGCAGCGCCGGTGTCGGCGCGCGCAGCCGCGTCAGCCGACGAGCGCCGCCGCCTTGACCTGCGCCCAGACCTCCCGGCCCGCGACCAGGTCGAGTTGCGCCGTCGAGCGTCGAGAGACGCGCGCGACGAGGCATGACGGCCCCACGCGCACCCGCACAAGTGCCAGCGCGGGGTGAGTGTCAGGCGCCACGTCCTCGACCACGCCAGGCAGGACGTTGAGGATGCTCGACGCCGCCGGCGGCGACAGCGCGAGGCTGACGTCGCGCGCCAGGATGCGCGCGCGCACAGCTGCGCCCGACGGCCGGCCCGTGTCCGGTAGCCAGAGCCTGCCGCCGGCGAAGTCGAAGCGGGCCAGGTGCCAGGTGGCGTCGCGTTCGCCGAGCACGGCTTCCAGCACGACCCCGGCCTCCTCGCCCAGGCCAGGCGGCCGGTCCAGCGCCGCGAGGGTCTCAACCAGCGGCCCACTCGCCGTCACGGTGCCCGCCTCCAGCACCACGAGGTGGTCGGCCAGCCGCGCCACCTCGTCCAGGGCGTGGCTCACGTAGAGGATCGGTGCGCGCGTCTCGTGGTGCAACTGCTCCAGCCAGGGCATGATCTCATGGCGACTGCGGTCGTCCAGGCCCGTGAGGGGCTCGTCCATCAGCAGCAGCCGCGGCTCGACCAGCAGCGCACGGGCGATCGCCGCCCGGCGTCGCTCGCCGCCCGAGAGTGTGCCCGGCCGACGCTCCAGCAATGCCTCCAGTCCCAGCCGCGCCGCGACCTCGTCGATGCGCCGATCCGGGTCGGCAATGCCCGCGCGGCGCGCCCCGAAGGCGAGGTTTCCGCGCACGTCCAGGTGCCCGAAGAGGTCCGCGTCCTGGAAGACGAACCCGACCGGGCGGCGCCAGGCGGGCACGAACACGCCGCGATCCGCGTCCTGCCAGGTCTCGCCGCCCACGGCCAGGCGTCCGGTCGTGCGCCGGTCCAGGCCGGCGATGGCGCGCAGCAGGGTGGTCTTGCCCGAGCCCGAGGCGCCGAACAGCGCCGTGATGCCGTGGCCGGGCAGGTCCAGCGCCGCGTCCAACGCGAAGCCGGGCCAGGTGCGGCGCAGGTGCGCCGTGATCGCGGGCGCCGTGTTGCCCATGGCTGCGCCTGCGCTCATGGCCGCACCGCCCGCACGTGGCGCGATCCGTAGAGCAGCAGCAGGATGACGAACGAGAACACGACCAGGCACGCGGCCAGGCCGTGGGCCTGCGCGTATTCCAGCGCCTCGACGTGGTCGTAGATCTGCACCGAGGCCACGCGCGTGGCGCCGGGGATGTTGCCGCCGATCATCAGGACAACGCCGAATTCGCCGACGGTGTGCGCGAAGCCCAGCACGCCGGCGGTCAGGTAGCCGGGGCGCGCCAGCGGCAGCACGACGTTCAGGAACGTGTCCAGGGGCGCGGCGCGCAGCGTCGCGGCCGCGTCCAGTTGGCCCTGGCCGACGGCGGCGAACGCGTTCTGGAGCGGCTGCACGACGAACGGCAGCGAATAGACGACCGAGGCGACGACCAGGCCCCCGAAGGTGAACGGCAGCAGGCCCAGCCCCAGGCGCGTGGTCAGCGCGCCGACCGGGCCGTGCGGGCCCATTGCCACCAGCAGGTAGAAGCCCAGGACGGTGGGCGGCAGCACCAGCGGCAGCGCCACGAGCGCCGAGACCGGCGCCTGCCAGCGCGAGCGCGTGCGCGCCAGCCACCAGGCGGCCGGCGTGGCGAGCACCAGCAGGATCGCCGTCGTCACGGCGGCCAGCCTCAGCGTCAGGAGCAGCGCCTGGGTGTCAGCGTGCGACAGCACCAACCGCCTCCACCGCGGGTTCGTAGCCGTACGAGCGCATGATCGCCTGCGCCTTTTCGCCGTGGAGGAACTCGAGCAGCGCCCTGGCGGCGGCGTGGTCGGCGCCCCTGGCCAGCAGCACGGCGTCCTGCTGCAGCGGGGCGTGAAGGGCCGCGGGCACGATCCACCCCGAGCCCGAGGTGAACCGGCCGTCGCGCCACACCTGCGACAGCGCGACGAAGCCCAGCTCGGCGTTGCCGCTGCCGACGAACTGGAACGCCTGCCCGATGTTCTCGCCCAGCACGAAGCGGGGCTCGAGCGCCGTCCGCAGTCCCAGCTTCTCCAGCGTCTCGACGGCGGCCGCGCCGTAGGGCGCCAGCTTCGGGTTGGCGAGGGCCAGGTGCGCGAAATCGCCGCTTTTCAGCACCGCGCCGGCCGTGTCCACGGCCCCTTCCTGCGCCGACCACAGCACGAGGCGGCCCAAGGCGTAGGCATGGCGCGTGCCGGGCACGGCCAGCCCGTCCTTCTCGAGCCTCGCGGGCGTGGTGGCGTCGGCCGCCAGGAACACCTCGAACGGGGCGCCGTTGGCGACCTGCGCGGCCAGCGCCCCGGTCGCGCCCGTGGAGACGACGGCGTGGTGGCCGGTCGCCCCGGCGAACGTCGCCGCGATCTCCTTCATCGGCCCGGCGAAGTTGGCCGCGACGGCAACCGGCACGTCGTCGGCGCGGGCGGGGACGGGGAGCAGTGGGGCGACGGCGATGACGGCCAAGGCCGCGAAGGACACGAGGGCGGAGTTCCGGTTGTTCATGGACACTTCCTTGTGCGTTGCGCGGGCTCAGCCCGCGGTGGCGAGGATGACATGGGAGGCCTTGATGAGCGCGCAGGCGCGCGCGCCCTCGGCAAGTCCCAGCGCGTCGACGCTGCCGTTGGTGACGATGGCCACCACCGTGCGGCCTCCCGGCAGTTCGAGGATGACCTCGCTGTTGACGGCGCCGCGCGCGCAGCGCGCCACCGTGCCCCGCAGCTGGTTGCGCGCGCTGGTGCGCATGCCGTCATCGGCCGCGAGGATGACCCACGACGCCTTCACCAGCGCGAAGGTCTCGCCGCCGGGCACCAGGCCCAGGTGCTCGACGCTCTCGTTGGTGATGATCGCCACCAACTGCTGCCCGGCGCCCAGGTCCAGCGTCACCTCGGCGTTCACGGCGCCGCGCACCACGCCGGCGACGCGGCCCACGAACTGGTTGCGGGCGCTGGTCTGCATGTCGAACCTCCGCAGCAGGCGGTAGAAGTGGTCGAAGTCGTCGTCATCGCCGTGCGCGGCTGCCAGCCGTTCCAGCACGTGCCGCCGCTCCTCGTCCAGTCGCCGCAGCGTCGCCACCACGCGACGTCCGTACGGCGTCAACGCGGTGCCGCCGCCGTGCGAACCGCCGGCCTGCCGCTCCACCAGGGGCTGCCCGGCGCGGTTGTTCAGCGACTCGACGGCCTGCCAGGCGGCCTTGTAGCCCATCCCCATGGCCGCGGCCGCGGCCGAGATGGAGCCCTCGCGGTCGATCCGTTCGAGCAGCTCGAGGTGGTCCCAGCGGCGGCCGGGGCCGGCCGGGGGCGCCTTGTCGGCAGTGGTGTTGCGGCGTGTGGGCAAGGGCCTCTCCGGGGGCTGGTACGTGGGGTATTGCGTTATGGTGTATAGCGACATAACGACACCAGGGCAAGCGGAATCGCCGGCGCCGCCCCGGGCCGGGGTCGGCTCAGCGCCGCTTGATCAGCGCGGTGGCGAAATAGAGGGCACCCGTCAACAGGATGGTGACGGCGCCGGCCGGCAGGTCGGGTCCGTAACTGAGGGCCAGGCCGGCGGCGGTCAGCCCGGCGCAGAGCAGGGCCGCGACGATCATCATGTGCGACAGCCGCCTGGTCAGGTGGTTGGCCGTGGCAGCCGGCAGCGTCAGCAGGGCGATCACCATGATGATTCCCACGACCGACACCAGCACGACCACGGTCAACGCGGTCAACCCGAGCAGCAGGAAGTGGTAGCGCGCCGTGCGCACGCCGCGCAGCGAGGCGAACTCGTCGTCGAAGCACACCGCCAGCAGCTGCTTGTGGAACATCGTGACGACCGCGACCACGGCCACGCCCAGCGCCCCGATCAGCACCAGGTCGCGCGGCGTCAGCATCAGGATGTTGCCGAACAGGTAGCTCATCAGGTCGGCGGCGTAGCCGGGCGTGAGGCTGATGAGCACGATGCCGGCCGCCATGCCCACGGCCCACACCGCGCCGATCACCGTGTCCTCGCGCTGCCGCAGCTTCAGGCTGACCCAGCCGATGACCAGTGCCGAGACCAGCGCCGCCGCGGCGGCCCCGCCCAGGGGCGACATCCAGGTGACGCCGTGCACGACGCGCAGGTACTGCACCAGGCCCAGCCCGGCCAGCACGCTGTGCGAGATCGCGCCGGCGATGTAGCTGATGCGCCGGATCACCACATAGCTGCCGACCAGCCCGCAGGGGATCGCGACCAGGACGCCGCCCAGCAGCGCGTACTGCAGGAACGCGTGCGCGGCCAGGGGGCCCAGGAAGGCCGGCGTCAGCACTGGTGGCCCTCCTCGCTGCAGCGGTGGTCGTGGCGGATCATGCGCATGTCGGCGCCGTACAGGTCGGCGATGACCTGCCCGGTGATGGCGCTCGTCGGGTGCACGACCACCTTCTGGCCGACGCAGATGACGCTCTTGACGACGCCGGCCACGAAGCCGAGGTCGTGCGACACCATCACGATGGTCAGCCGGCGGTTCAGCTCCTCGAGCAGGCGGAAGAAGCCTTCCTCGACGTGCGCGTCCAGGCCGGCGGTGGGTTCGTCCAGCAGCAGCAGCTCGGGCTCGCCCGCCAGCGAGCGCGCGATCAGCGTACGCTGCTTCTGCCCGCCGCTCAGCGCCGAAAAGTGCCGGTCGGCGTGGTCGCCCAGCCCGACCTCGGCCAGCGCCGCACGCGCCGCGTCGCGGTCGCGCCCGCGCCAGGGGCCCAGTCGCGGACCCAGGCCCAGGCGGCCCATCAACACGACGTCGAGCGCCGAGACCGGGAACAGGGGATCGAGGTGCGCGTGTTGCGGCACGTAGCCTATGCGGTGCCGCGCGCGCTCGGGGCGCTCGCCGAAGACGGTCACCTCGCCCGCCGTGGGGCGCAGCAGGCCAAGGGCCAGCTTCAGCAGCGTGGTCTTGCCGCTGCCGTTGGGCCCGACGACGCTGACGAAGTCGCCGGCCGGGATCGCCAGGTTCACGTCGCGCAGCACGGGACGCCCGTCGTAGCCGAAGTCCAGGCCGTGGCAGGCCAGCACGGGATTGGCGACGGCGTTCATCGCGCGGCCTTTCCGTCGTCGCAGCCCAGCGCCTGCCGGAGCACGCCGGCCAGGCGCCGCAACCCGGCGGGGTAGTCGGGCTCTAGCGGGTCCGCGACCAGCACGCGGCCGCCGATCGCCTTCGCGACGGCGTCGGCCGAGCGTTGCGGGAACTGCGGCTGCACCAGGATCGTGCGCGCGCCGGCGGCCTTGGCGCGCTCGATGGTCTCGGCCAGGTGGCGCGCGCCGGGCTCGTGGCCGTGCTCCTCGACCGCGACCTGGCGCAACCCGTAGCGCGCGGCGAAGTGCCCGTACGCGGGATGGAAGACGTAGAACTCGCGGCCCCGGCAGCCGGCCAGCTGCGCCGCCAGCTCGGCGTCCAGCGCGGCCAGTTCCGCCTTGAGCGCGTCGCGGCCGCCGGCGAAGGCCGCGGCTTCGGCCGGGCGCAGCTCCGACAGCACGCGGCACACGGTGTCGGCGAAGGCGGCGGCCTCGCGCGGGTCCAGCCAGGCGTGGGGATCCTCGTCGCCGCCGTCGGTGCCGTGGCGCTCGGAGACGGGCCGCCGGCCGGCCAGGCGCAGGTGGCCGGGCATCGCCTTCAGCCGCGGCAGCAGGCCCAGCTCGAAGGCCACCCCGGCGCTGAAGTAGGCGTCGGCGCCCTGCAGGTCGGCGACCTGCCGCGGCGTGGGGGCGAAGTTCTCGGGGGAGCGGCCGGGCTCGACCAGGATGGAGACCTGCGCCGCCGGGCCGGCCACCCGCGCGACCAGCCACTTCTGGGGTGGGATGCTGACCGCCACGCGCAGCGGGGCCTCGGCCCGGGCCGCCGCGGACAGGCCGCAGGCCAACACGAGCGCCGGAAGGCACTGCAGCCGGAGGGGACATCTCGACAAGGGGCAACCACCTGGTTGGGAACCGCCCCATGATAGCGGGCGGTGGGGGTGGCGCAACCGCGAAAACCGGTCCCGCGGCTCGCGATTGCCTTGTCCCGCCGCTTGTTATAGGTTGGAGCGGTGAGTTCGGCCTGCCCTTTTTCCCGCCTTCGCGAGGAGACGATCATGCCACTGGTCCCGATGCGCGTCCTGCTCGACCACGCCGCCGAACACGACTACGGCGTGGGCGCCTTCAACGTGAACAACATGGAGCAGATCCAGGCCATCATGATGGCCGCGACCGAGACCAACAGCCCGGTCATCGTGCAGGCCAGCCGTGGCGCGCGCTCGTTCACGAACGACAACTACCTGCGCCACCTCATGCTCGCCGCCTCCGAGCTGAACCCGAACATCCCCATCGCGATGCACCAGGATCACGGCAACAGCCCGGCCACGTGCTTCAGCGCCATCGACCAGGGCTTCACCTCGGTGATGATGGACGGCTCGCTGATGGAGGACGGCAAGTCGCCGGCCACCTACGAGTACAACGTCGGCGTCACGAAGCAGGTCGTGCAGCGCGCCCACGCGCTGGGCGTCACCGTCGAGGCCGAGATCGGCTGCCTCGGCGGCATCGAGGACGGGCACGGCGCCGGTTTGACCGGTGACGAGGCCCTGGCCCACCTGACCGACCCGGCCGAGGCCGAGCGCTTCGTCGCGGACACCGGCTGCGACGCGCTGGCCGTGGCCATCGGCACCAGCCACGGCGCCTACAAGTTCACGGTCAAGCCCACCGGCGACGTCCTGAAGATGGACGTCATCGAGGAGATCCACCGCCGCCTGCCGAACACCC
>CAINDZ010000573.1 GCA_903847545.1 uncultured bacterium
CAGACGAGCGGCGAGTCGCTCCTGCGCATCGTGAACGAGATCCTCGACTTCTCGAAGATCGAGGCCGGGCGGCTCGAGCTGGAGTCGGCCACGTTCTCGGTGGTCGAGCTGGTCGACCGCGTGGTGAAGCCGCAGCAGGTGAACGCCGCCAAGCGCGGCAACACGCTGACCGCCTCAGTGGGCGCCGACGTGCCGCCCTGGCTGCGCGGCGACGAGCACCGCCTGGGCCAGGTGCTGACCAACCTGGTCGGCAACGCGCTGAAGTTCACCGAGAACGGCGCCGTCGACGTGACCGTGGCGCTGGAAGGGCGGCGCGCCGGCGTGCCCATCCTCTCGCTGAAGGTGCGCGACTCGGGCATCGGCATCCCGCGCGAGGCGCAGCCGACCATCTTCGAGGCCTTCCGCCAGGCCGACGGCTCGACGACGCGCAAGTTCGGCGGCACGGGCCTGGGGCTGGCCATCAGCGCCCGCCTGGTCGGCCTGATGGAGGGCTGCATCACGCTGCTGAGCGCCCCCGGGCAGGGCAGCACGTTCTGCGTTCTGCTGCCGCTGCCGGACGGGACGCCGCCGCGCCGCGCGGCCGTCGCGGTCAAGGACGCCGACGCAACGGGCGACGCGCCGGCGGCCACGCGCATCCTGCTGGCCGAGGACAATCCCGTGAACGCCAAGCTGGCCACCCGCCTGCTGGCCAAGCTGGGCGCCGAGGTGACGTGGGCCGAGAACGGCCGCCTCGCGGTCGAGGCCTGGCGACAGGGCGCCTTCGACATCGTCCTGATGGACGTGCAGATGCCCGAGATGGACGGCTTCGAGGCCACTGCGGCCATCCGTGCCCTGGAAGCCGGCGCCGGCCGTGGGCGCACGCCGATCATCGCCCTGACAGCCCACGCCCTGGACGGCTACCGCGAGAAGTGCCTGCAGGGCGGCATGGACGACTACCTGACCAAGCCGCTGAAGGCCGCCGAACTGGCCGATGCCGTCGCCCGCTGGCAGTCCGTCTCCGTCTGATCCCGCCCCGCCCCCACCGGTCCCGTTTGGGCCTCCGCCCGGCCTGTGCTATAGTGCCCGGCGGTACTCCCCGACTCCCCCTCGGCACGCTATCCGGAGGTCCCGCCTTGAAGGTCCGGTTCCCGTTGGCGCTCGTCGCCGCCCTTTGCCTGGTCGCACTGGCGACCGCCGGTTCCGCGCTCGCGGAGCCGCACCCGTTCAACGTCCACGACATGCTGGCGATGGATCGCGTCAGCGACGCGCAGGTCTCGCCCGACGGCACGCAGGTGGCCTTCACGCTGCGCGTGACGGACGTCGCCGCCAACAAGGGCCGCAACGACATCTGGGTGGCCGCGACGAGCGGCGCCGGCGCGCGTCGCCTGACGACCAGCGACGCCAGCGACTGGAACGCGCGCTGGGGCGCGAACGGCCAGCTCTACTTCCTGTCCACGCGCAGCGGCTCGACGCAGATCTGGCGCCTGGACCCGGCCGGCGGCGAGGCCGTGCAGGTGACGAAGCTGGACCTGCCCGTCGGCGGCTTCGAGATGGCGCCGCAGGCCGGCGGCTTCCTGCTGACCATGGAAGTGTTCCCCGGCCTGGGCATCGCCGGCACGGTCGAGCGCGACGCCGCGAACGAGAAGGTGCAGTCCACGGGCAAGACCTACGACGAACTGATCTTCCGCCACTGGGACACGTGGGAGGACGGC
The DNA here is from genome assembly GCA_903847545.1 of uncultured bacterium. Lineage (GTDB taxonomy): Bacteria > Krumholzibacteriota > Krumholzibacteriia > LZORAL124-64-63 > LZORAL124-64-63 > CAINDZ01. Next base: position 1,692 of record CAINDZ010000573.1, read on the forward strand.
AAGCGCAACCACCTGTTCCTGCTGGCCGACGCGCCGGGCGCCGTGCCCGTCGACCTGATGCCGAAGCTTGACGCCGACGCGCCGACGCTGCCGTTCGGCGGGCTCGAGGAAGTCGCCGTGTCGCCCGACGGGCGCGAGGTGGTCTTCTCCGCGAAGATCCTGCCCGGCAGCGAGGAAGCCTGGAAGACCGACACCGACCTGTACGTGGTTCCCGCCGACGGTTCGGGCACGCTGCGCTGCCTGACCGAGCCGAACGAGGCCGTCGACACCGAGCCCGTGTTCACGCCCGACGGCAAGCAGCTGTGGTGGCTGGCCATGGACCGCGCCGGCTACGAGGCCGACCGCCTGCACATCGCGATGATGGACTGGCCGAACGGCGCGGTGCAGCGCCTGGACATCTCGTACCCGACCACCGAGCTGGACCGCCCGCTCGACCTGAGCCCCGGCAGCCTCACGTTCACGCCCGACGGCCGCTCGGTGTACTTCACCGCCGGCTGCCTGGGGCAGACGTCGGTGTTCCGGCTCGACCGCAAGACGGCAAGGGTCACGCGCGTGATCGACAAGGGCCACGTCACCGACCTCTGCCTGCTGCCGAAGGGCCTGCTCATCGGCACGCAGAACCTGAAGCAGCCGACCGAGCTGTACGCGTACGGCCTGGACGGCAAGCTGCTGAAGCAGGTCACCGACTTCAACGGCGCCAAGCTGGCGCAGGCGAAGATGGGCGACTACGAGCAGCTCACGTTCAAGGGCTGGAACGGCGAGACGGTCTTCGCCTACGTCGTCAAGCCGTACGACTGGACGCCCGAGGCCGCGGCCGCGGGCCGCAGGTGGCCGGTGGCCTTCCTGGTGCACGGCGGGCCGCAGGGCAGCTTCGGCAACGACTTCCACTACCGCTGGAACCCGCAGGCCTACGTGGGCGCCGGCTTCACGACGGTGGCCGTCGACTTCCACGGCTCGACGGGCTACGGCCAGGCCTTCACCGACGCCATCAACGGCCACTGGGGCGACCGCCCGCTCGAGGACCTCGAGAAGGGCCTCGACGCCGCGCTGGCGAAGTACACGTGGATGGACGGCGGGCGCGTGGTCGCCGCCGGCGCGAGCTACGGCGGCTTCATGATCAACTGGATGGCCGGCCAGCCCTTCCACAAGAAGTTCAAGGCCTTCGTCTGCCACGACGGCAACCTGGACGAGCGCATGGCCTACTTCGACACCGAAGAGCTGTGGTTCCCCGAGTGGGAGCACGGCGGCGTGCCCTGGGAGAACACGGCCGGCTACACCAAGCACACGCCCATCGACTACGTGCAGAACTGGGAAACACCCACGCTGGTCGTGCACGGCGGCAAGGACTACCGCGTCGTCGACACGCAGGGCCTCAGCACGTTCACGGCGCTGCGCCGCAAGGGCGTGCCGGCCCGCCTGCTGTACTTCCCGGACGAGAACCACTGGGTGCTGAAGCCCCAGAACTCGATC